>JAADGA010000011.1 GCA_013152615.1 Alphaproteobacteria bacterium | reverse complement strand
GACGCGCTGTTTCTGGCCCGGAGGCTTGAGGATGGTGCCGGGGGGATGCTCCACATCGCCCGGGACGATCAGCGGATGACCAACCTGGCCGAACTGGTGCATTTTTTTTCACCGGACAGCGAAATATTGACCTTTCCGGCCTGGGATTGCCTGCCTTACGACCGGGTTTCGCCCAACCCCGATATCAGCGCCCGGCGCATGACCACACTGAGCCGGCTGCTGTCCGGAAAAACACCGGTTAACACCACGCTGGTCATCACCACCATCAATGCCATAACCCAGCTTATTCCGGCACAGGACAGCCTTAAGGATTCATCCTTTCACCTCAACAGCGGGTCACAGATTGAGGTTGAAAAGCTCATCGCCTTCCTTGGACGCAACGGCTATGCCCGCGCCAGCACGGTGATGGAGCATGGTGATTTCGCCATCAGAGGCGGACTGATTGATATTTTTCCGTCGGGCCGGGAAGATCCGGTACGTATTGACCTGTGGGGTGATGATATCGAGAGTATCCGCCTCTTTGACCCGATCAGCCAGCGTTCGTCGGATAAAATAACCGAAATCACGCTGGTGCCGATGAGCGAGGTCATGCTTGATGATGACAGCATCCGGCGCTTTCGCGGCGCCTACGCCCGGGCGTTTGGCACCGTGCTTGACGAAGACCCGCTTTATGAGGCGGTTAAGGCCGGACGCCGCCATCAGGGGATGGAACATTGGCTGCCATGCTTTTATTTCAGGCTGGAAACCCTGTTTGACTACCTGCCCGACTATGTCGTGACCATGGACTCTCTGGTCACAGAGGCCCTTTCCGACCGGGTGCACGCCATTCAGGATTATTATCAGACCCGCAAAGACGCCCGGCGGTTAACGCAGGGCAAAGCCGGTCTCTCCGCCCTGCCCGCCTATAAAGCATTGCCGCCGGAAAAATTATATCTTGATGCCGACCAGTGGCAGACGTGGTGCGAAAACCGGAAGATTCATCAATTCGCCGCTTTCTGCGCTCCGCCGGGCCGTGATCAGATCGACCTTGGTGCCAGAGTTGGCCGGGATTTCGCCCCGGAACGCAATAATCCGGCACAGAATATTTACGAAGTCCTGAATCAGCATTGTCTTGACCTTCAGCATGCAGGCAAACAGATTGTGATCGCCTGCTATAGTGCGGGTTCACAAAACCGGCTGGCTGCCGTCTTAAAAGAACATGGTTTCGATAATCTGCAGGTGATTGACAGCTGGACCAGCCGTAAAAAACTGGCTGCTAGCACCATTGGCCTGATTATCCTCGCGCTTGAGCATGGCTTTGATGACGGCGAAATGGTGCTGATTGCCGAACAGGATATCCTCGGTGACCGCTGGGTAAGGAAAAGACCCCGCTCACGCAAGGCGGAAAATTTTATCCGCGAGGCGTCCGCGCTGACACCGGGTGATCTGGTGGTTCATATGGATCACGGCATTGGCCGCTATCAGGGTCTGCTCACCATTAACGTCAACGGTGCCGCCCATGATTGTATTCATCTGAGCTATCAGGGCGGGGACAAATTATATGTCCCGGTGGAGAATATCGAAATATTAAGCCGCTATGGCTCAGAGGGCAGCGACGGCCAGCTCGACAAGCTTGGCGGAGTCGCGTGGCAGGGACGCAAGGCCAGATTAAAAAAACGCATCCGGGAAATGGCTGATGAGCTGATCCGGGTTGCCGCCCTGCGGGCGCTGCGCACAGGGGCCGTCATCCGGCCGCCGGAGGGGATGTATGATGAATTCTGCGCCCGTTTCCCCTATGTCGAGACCGAGGATCAACTGCGCGCCATCGCCGACGTCATTGGCGATCTTGGCAGCGGCAAACCAATGGACCGCCTGATCTGCGGCGATGTCGGCTTTGGCAAGACCGAGGTTGCGCTGCGTGCGGCCTTCCTTGCGGTTATGGACGGCTTTCAGGTCGCCATCATTGCCCCCACCACCCTGCTGGCCCGCCAGCATTACCAGACCTTTGTCGAACGTTTTTATGGCCTGCCGGTGACAATTGCCCCGCTGTCGCGGCTGGTGAAGGCCAAAGACCAGAAACAGACCCGCGAAGATTTAAAACAGGGCCGGTGCGAAATCGTCATCGGCACCCATGCCCTGCTCGGCAAGACCATCAGCTTTCATAATCTTGGCCTGATTATCATTGATGAGGAACAGCATTTCGGCGTGGTTCACAAGGAACGGCTGAAGAAAATAAAGCATGACGTTCATGTGCTGACCCTGACCGCGACGCCGATTCCACGCACCCTGCAACTCGCGATGAGCGGCATGCGCGGCCTGAGCCTGATTGCAACACCACCGGTTGACCGGCTGGCCATTCGCACCTTCGTTTTACCGATGGATGCTCTGGTGGTCCGTGAAGCCCTGATGCGCGAACATTACCGCGGCGGCCAAAGTTTTTATGTCTGTCCGCGGGTCTCCGACCTTGACGACATCCGGGATTTCCTACAGCAGCATGTGCCGGAAATCAAAAGTATCATTGCCCACGGTCAGATGGCCCCGAGCCAGATCGAAGACATCATGAATGCTTTTTATGATGGCAAGTACGAAGTGCTGATTTCCACCAGTATTATCGAATCGGGGCTGGATATTCCAACGGCCAACACCATGATTATTCACCGGGCCGACATGTTTGGCCTGTCACAGCTCTATCAGTTGCGCGGCCGGGTTGGCCGCTCAAAGGTCCGGGCCTATGCCTATCTCACCCTGCCGCCGAAGCGCCAGCCAACCGCACAGGCCGAAAAGCGTCTTAGGGTGCTGCAAACACTCGACACTCTGGGTGCCGGATTCAGCCTTGCCAGTCATGATCTTGATATCAGGGGTGCCGGTAATCTGCTGGGCGCGGAACAATCCGGTCATATCCGCGAGGTCGGCATGGAATTATACCAGAATATGCTTGAAGAGGCGGTTGCCGGGGCGCGGTCGGAAACCGACGACGAGGCCGCAGACGGACTCTGGTCACCGCAGATCAATGTCGGTGCCAGTGTCCTGATCCCGGAAAGCTATATTCCCGATCTCAATCTGCGGATGTCGCTCTATCGCCGGCTGGCCGACCTGAAAGACCGAAGGGATATTGACGGCTTTGGTGCCGAACTGATTGACCGCTTTGGCGAGCTGCCGCAGGAAGTGGAGCATCTGCTCAAAATTATCCTGATCAAACATTTCTGCCGGTTAGCCGGGATTGAAAAAATTGAGGCTGGGCCCAAGGGAGCGACCGTAACCTTCCGCCACTCAAAATTTGCCAATCCTGCCGGGCTGGTTGACTTTATCACCCGCCAGACCGCCGTCACCCGGCTGCGCTCGGATCACAAGCTGATCTATGCCCGCACCTGGTCCAAAATTGACAACCGGCTTCAGGGATCGCTCAATCTGGCCCACGCCCTCGCCACGGCCGCCCGCACCGACAATCAGAAACCCTGACGCTAAAAAAGTACAGAATTTATCTTTTGTTAAGATATAATTAGAATCTGGTTCGTATACTGCCCGCAAACCGCGTTTATCGAAACATATTTCACAGAGAGAACCGAATGTTTCCGGGTCTGCAAAATACCGTATCAGCCTTAATTTCCGCCACGGTCAGCCTTGATACCGCCGCCAGCAATATTGCCAATTCGCAAGTACAGTCGACTCCAGCCAAAGCCGGTGCCGCCGGGCCGGTGTTCAGTCCGGGGGCCAGGGCAGGCTATGCGCCGCAACGGGTCATTCAGACAACAACGGGGTCCGGCGGGGTCCGGGCATCAGTGGTCCCGGTATCCCCGGCCAGTCTGGCGATATATGACCCGGCCTCCCCGCTCAGTAATTCAGAGGGGTTGGTTAATATTCCCAATGTGTCGCTACCCGTGGAAATTGCAAAACTTCGGGAGGCAAGCTTTGTCTACAAGGCCAATATCAAGGTTCTCGAGACCCTTGACAACAGCTTTAAAATATTACTGAAAATATGAGCTGATTTCCTTGATATCTGTCATTCCCCCTCGCTGCCAGATTACCCGCTCAGGTAGAATTATATGGATATTTCCATTATATTAGTTTATACTAATGTCTCAGGTTATGGTTGAATAAATCATCCAGAACTCTTAATTTTTGTATTTTATCTTACTATATTAATGAGTTACACTGGGCAGCCATTATATTTAACTGTTGCAAACTCAATAAATCACGTATAGTTTACGTAAAGGTCAATGCTGAAACCCTGTTTTCTGGATGTTATGAAATCAACCGATTTACCGATAAACGAAGAAGTCTCGCGGCTACTCAAATTTGCCCATACCAACAAAGCTGAAGGACGCTCTGATCTGTTCACCGTCATTGTTGATTTTCTGGAACGCCGCCATGCCGAATTGACAAAAAATCAGCTGTCCTTAATGTCCGATATTCTGGTAAAGCTTATCAGTGATGTCGAAATAGCTATCCGTCAGAAACTGGTTGGCCGACTTGCCGAAGATGATACGGCGCCGATTGATCTGATTATTCTTCTGGCCAATGACCAGATAGAGGTTGCCAGACCGGTGCTTTCTCTCAGCACATTATTATCCGACGAAGACCTGATAGAAATCATCCGCCATAAAACGGTCCAGCATCAGCTCGCCATTACCAGCCGCCGTCGGTTATCCCCTAAAATTTGCCACGAATTAATCACTGTGGGCAACAGCAAAACTCTGGTTATGCTGTTAAATAATCCTCAAGCCAGAATTGATCAGGAATCATTTTCCACTCTGGTAGAAAAGTCAAGAAATGACCGCCATATCCAGCCGCCCCTGATTGAACGGCCTGATTTACCCGCAAATCTGGCGGCCAGAATGTATCAATGGGTGTCGGACAGCCTCAAACAGGCTATTTTGACCAATTTCCACCTGAATGAAGCCGATATTGAGCGTCTTGTTGCCACCGCCGTAACCGAAGCCACCATAGAGCATGAGGCCCGGATCACACAGGAGGGGTCTGAGATTCTTCTGGTTAACAAGCTGCATAAGGCCGGCAGATTAACGCCGTCATTCCTGATGAAATGCCTGCGTCAGGGGCAATCCTCCCTGTTTGAAATTGCCTTTTCGAAAATAATTCTTGTGCCGCAAAAGTTGATGCGGTCGCTGCTGTATGATGGTGACACAAAAACTCTGGCTGTCATCTGCTGTGCGGCAGACATCGACAGAAGCGTTTTTATGACGATTTATCAGCTGACCCGTCGTGCGCAGAATCTCGATCCCGAACTCAGCAATGAAGAAATAGCCGACGCGCTGGAATATTACCGGAAACTTGATAAGCAGACGGCTCTTGTAACCATTCAGCAATGGGTCCGGGAAACCCCGCAGAGGCCATTCCCCTGATCACGACGTCACCGTAAAAAGCCCGCTTGCCCCGGCCCCCGCGACTTTATTTCCATTATTTTAAATTTAAAGAGAATAAAACACTGACGCTGGACGTTATGTCTTTAAACGGGCAAGAGATTAATTGCCGGTTTTCGTACCATATGATGTAAAGTCTGATGTTCAGGGTATTATGAAATCGAATATTTTACCAATAAATGAAGAGATCGCCGGTCTTCTTAAATTTGCTGCTGGCGGGAAGGCTAATCAACGCCCGGACCTGTTCGCCGTAATTGTGGACTTGCTGGAACGCCGTCACGCGGAACTGACGAAGAATCAACTTTCCATGATGTCGGATATTCTGACAAGGCTTATTAATGATGTTGAAATGGCGGTCCGGCACAAGCTCGCCAATCGTCTGGCCGGGGATAACGAGGCTCCTGTAGACCTGATCATCCTTCTGGCCAATGACCGGATAGAAATCGCCCAGCCGGTACTGTCTCTCAGCAGATTATTGTCCGACGACAAACTGATAGATATTATTCGCCATAAAACCATACAGCATCAGCTCGCCATTACCAGCCGCGATCAGCTATCACCCCGTATTTGCCACGAACTGGTCACCATAGGCAACAGCGACATACTGGTCATGCTCCTGAATAATCCCGAAGCACTGATTGATAAACAATCTTTTTCCGCTCTGGTGGAGAAATCAAGACATGATCTTCCGATCCGACCGTCCCTGATTGAACGACCTGATTTGCCACCGACGATGGCCGCCAAGATGTGTCAATGGGTCTCACAAAATTTAAAACAATCCATTTTAACCAATTTTCACTTGAAGGAAGCCGATATTGACCGCCTTGTCGGCAGCGCAGTGGCAGATGCCGTCACCGAAGATGATAGCCGGACGACGCAGCAAGAATCTGAAATTCTTCTGGTTAACAAATTGAACCGGGCCGGTAAATTAAAACCATCCTTTCTGATGAAATGCCTGTTTCAGGGGCAATCCTCGCTGTTTGAAATTGCTTTTTCGAAAATGACCTCGGCGCCGCGGGATATAATGCGGTCCCTGCTGTATGACCGGGGGACAAAAACGCTGGCGGTTGTCTGTTGTGCCGCCGACATTGACAGAAGCGTTTTTATGACGATTTATCAACTGACCCGTCATGCGCAGAATCTTGATCCCAACCTCAACGACGAAGAAATTGCCGAAATACTGGCCTATTACCGGAAACTTGATAGAAAAGATGCTCTTGAGATGATTCAGAAATGGGTTGCAGACTCCCCCCGTGACCCTCTATTCTGAAAATCTGATCTGAATAACATATGAGCATGGCAGAAAATGACGGAAAATGATGGTCGAATCGCCCTCGTTGCCTCTAAAACAGATATTGCCCGGGCAGCGGCGGCGCGCCTGAGAGAAAAATATAATTTTGTGCCGCTTGATGAAGCCGATATTATCGTAGCCTTGGGGGGGGATGGTTTTATCCTCCATCTGATTCATGATATTATGCCTCATAGAGCATCTATTTTCGGCATGAACAGGGGGACAGTTGGCTTTCTGCTCAATGATTTCCATGAAGATGACCTGATTGACCGGATCAGGGCCGCCACCCCGGTCACGCTGCACCCGCTGCGGATGACCGCCTGTACCGAAGACGGCGGACAGCTTGAGGCCTTGGCTATCAACGAAGTATCCCTGCTCCGTCAGACCAAACAAACCGCCAAGATCAGGATTCTGGTAGATGGAAAAATAAAGATGGAGGAACTGGTTTGCGACGGCATCCTGCTGTCAACCCCCGCCGGCAGTACCGCCTATAATCTGTCCGCCCACGGCCCGATCATTCCGATGAATGCCGAAATTATGGCGATGACCCCGATCAGTGCCTTTCGGCCCCGGCGCTGGAAGGGCGCCCTGCTGCCACAAAATTCCACCGTTGTTTTCGAGGTTATCAACCCGACCAAACGCCCGGTAAGCGCCGTCGCCGACACCACGGAAGTCCGCCATGTCACCCGGGTCACAATCAAACAGGACCGGTCAATAAAAATAAACCTGCTGTTTGACGGCCACCGCACGCTGGAAGAAAGAATCCTCAACGAACAATTTATCAATTAGCCCCGGAATTCCCGCCGCCGTACAGCTCATTGGCGCGGCCTTCGAAAGCGCCGATCATGTGGCTGATGGCTTCGGTGAAGAAGGCGCCGATCATTTTCTCGAAAAGCCGGTTTTTAAATTCAAAATCCACCAGAAAATCAACATGACAGCTCCCATCGGCTTTTTTGGTGAATTGCCAGTGGTTGTGGAGATATTTCAGCGGCCCCTTGATATAATCGACCTCTATCCGGTCGTCGGTGAAGGTGACATGAGAGGTAAAGCGCTCGCGAAACATTTTAAAGCCGATAATCAGGTCGGCATAGAGGCTGCTTTCCGTGCGATCATAAACCCTGACCCCCTGACACCACGGCAGGAAATCAGCATATGAACCAACATCGGCCACCATTTGATACATCTGTTCAGCGGAATAGGGAAAATCCCGTTTTTCGGTAAATCTCGGCATTAATCTTCATTCAAAGGATTTAATTTCGCCATCTCGTCAATATCAATCGGCGCGTCCATTTTAATATTACGGTTGGCGGCCCTGTTGGCCCGGGCGGCTTTCAATTGCTCAAAATCTTCACCGGCATGATGGGATGACCGGGTGAGCGGCGATGATGCCACATGCAGGAAACCCTTTGATTTTGCCCGGCGCGCATATTTGCTGAATTGTTCGGGGGTGATATACTCCACCAGCTCGACATGCTGCTTCGTCGGCTGCAAATATTGGCCGATGGTGATAAAATCAATATCGGCGGAACGCATGTCATTCATCACCTGCAGGACTTCGGCCTCGCTTTCGCCAAGGCCGACCATAATTCCGGACTTGGTAAAAATGGTCGGGTCCAACTCCTTCACCCGGTCAAGCAGACGCAGGGAATGAAAATAACGCGCCCCCGGACGAATATAATTATACAGCCGGGGCACCGTTTCCAGATTATGGTTAAACACATCCGGTTTGGCCGCGACCACTTGCTCCAGCGCCCCCGGCTTGTTGCGGAAATCGGGGGTGAGAATTTCAATGGTGGTATCCGGTGCATGGGTACGCAGCCGCTGAATAACCCTGACGAACTGGTCCGCGCCGCCGTCCGGCAGATCATCGCGGTCAACCGAGGTAATGACGATATGATTGAGCCCCATCTTACCGGCGGCTATCGCGACATTCTCCGGCTCCATCGGGTCAACCGGATTACCCTTACCGGTCTTGATATTGCAAAAACGGCACGCCCGGGTACAGGTATCACCAAGGATCATCACGGTGGCATGTTTCTTCTGCCAGCATTCGCCGATATTGGGACAGGCCGCCTGCTCACACACGGTATTGAGGTTAAGCTCCCGCATCATACGGAAGGTATCGCTATAGCCTTTGGACAGCGGGGCCTTGACCCTGATCCAGTCGGGCTTGCGCCGGTTTTTATTATTATTTTCAGTCTTCATGTTAAAAATGTATCACTTTACCATAAGCGTCCAGCACACTTTCATGCATCATTTCGGACAGGGTTGGATGAGGAAATACCGTATGCATTAATTCCGCCTCTGTGGTTTCCAGCGTGCGGGCAATGCTATAGCCCTGTATCAGTTCCGTTACTTCGGCACCGATCATGTGCGCGCCCAGCAACGCGCCGGTTTTAGCATCAAATATGGTTTTTACCAACCCTTCTGCTTCACCAAGCGCAATTGCCTTGCCATTGGCCATAAAAGGAAAGCGGCCAACTTTGATTTTATAGCCCTTGTCTTTCGCCGCCTTTTCAGTCAGGCCGACACTGGCCACCTGAGGCCGACAATAGGTGCAGCCGGGAATATTGCCCTTGTCAATCGGGTGCAGGTCCTTGATGTCCTTGTTGCCCCGGTCACGGGCAATTTTTTCGACAATAATCACCCCCTCATGACTGGCTTTGTGGGCGAGCCACGGCGGGCCGGGCAGGTCGCCAATGGCGTGAATACCCTTAACCCCGGTATGACCCCACGGGTCGGCGACAATATGACCGCGGTCAACCTTGATGCCATTGTCTTCAAGGCCAATATTTTCGACATTGCCGGTGATGCCGATGGCGACAATCACCCGGTCAACTTCAATATTCTGCGCCTTGGCGTTGCTGTCTTCCACGGTGCAGACAACGGTATTTTTCTTCCGGTCAAGTTTGGTCACCGACGCGGATGTCAGGATTTTCATACCCTGCGCCTTAAAGGATTTCAGCGCAAAGGCGGAAATTTCCTCATCCTCCACCGGTAATACTCTGGGCAGAGTTTCAACCACCGTGACCTCAGCCCCGAGCGCGTTATAGAAGCTCGCAAATTCAATGCCAATCGCGCCGGAACCAATCACCAGCAGCCTTTTTGGCATAATATTTGGCACCAGTGCGTGACGGTAAGTCCACACCAGCCTGCCGTCAGCCTTCAGATGGGGCAATTCGCGGGCACGCGCACCGGTAGCCAGGATAATATCCGATGCCGCGACATCGGCAATTTTCTTACCGTCTTTGGTGACACTGAGCAGGCCGGGCTTTAGCAGTCGACCCTCACCTTCGATAACGGTAATCTTGTTTTTCTTCATCAGATGGGCAATGCCGCCGCTGAGCTGGGCGGCTATACCGCGGCTGCGGCTCACTACCCGATCCAGATCAAAGCCAATATCTTTGGCCACCAGACCATAATCCGCAGCATGCTTCATATTATGGAATATTTCCGCCGACCTGAGCAGCGCCTTGGTCGGAATACAGCCCCAGTTGAGGCAAATCCCGCCGAGATTTTCACGCTCGATCACCGCAGTTTTAAACCCGAGCTGTGCCGCACGGATGGCGGCGACATAACCGCCCGGACCGCCGCCAAGCACCACAATATCAAATTTCTCTATAGTCATATTATCAGCCCTCACAGCAGCATGGTTGACGGATGTTCAAGGAAGGTCTTGACCGCGCCGAGGAATTCGGCCCCGACCGCGCCGTCAATCGCCCGGTGGTCACAGGCGAGATTGACCGACATCACCGTCGCCGTCACCACCCCGCCGTCTTTGATGACGGCGCGCGCTTCGCCACTGCCAACAGCCAGAATTGCCGCCTGCGGCGGATTGATCACCGCCTGAAACTGCTTGATGCCCATCATACCGAGATTCGAGATTGAAAAGGTGCCGCCG
>JAADGA010000010.1:18784-24704 GCA_013152615.1 Alphaproteobacteria bacterium | reverse complement strand
CAAGGTCAAGAATATGGTCAAGGAGGCTGATCGCATGATCATATTCCTTCAGAGCTATCAGCAACCGTATTTTTATCAATATTTTCAGGCAGCGCGAACGGTCCCATTTTTTCAGGTGCAAATCTTCCGTTTGCTCGCTCACGGATATGGCGGCAAGACCGGCGCGGGCAATGGCCTGGGCAAGTCTGTCCCGTCTAAGCAGAAAACGGATGGCTTCATAGTCGGTCAGGATGGCCAGACGGGATAACCCGTCATCGTGACAAATAGTGCGGGCGCGCTCCAACTGTTGCCAGGCTTTATCGCTGTCACCGCTTTTCAGCAATATTCTGGCATATATGCATAGCCCGAGAATCGGGGCCTCCGCCTGACCACATTCAACCACCTGATCAATATTCTGCTCCAGAAGCGCCCGCGCCTGATCAACTTTATTCCATTCATAGAGTAAACAACTGCGATACAGGCGGGCATTTGCGGCCCCTGATGAGCAGGGCATCTGGTCTTTACATGCCAGATTCTCAGCCTGCAAAAATAAAGCATGTGCCATATGAAGCCGCCCCATAGCGGATTCATTCATCCCCATAAAACAGTCCGAATAAATTATTCCGAAGGGCGCATGTGCCTGAACATGGCACTCGCGGGCCTTGACAAGCGCCGCTTTGGCCTGATCAAATTCACTTAAAGCATAGCAGGCATAGCCCAGCATGTTATACATGGTGCCAACGATAAATGTGTGTTGGGCAATGCCCGATTCCAGAAACCTCAGACATAATGTTTTCGCCCGCGCCACATCATCGGAAGCGACCGCGACACCTATCTCCAGGATTTTAAGTTCAGCCTGAATGTCCAATAGTTTTTTGCCGGATAACAGATTGGCACCGATATGTCTTTTGACGATTTCTTCGGCCCGGCAGAGCGCACTGGCGGCGTCACCGGTGCGCCGCATATGAAATAATGCCCAGCAGTGATACATCGGGATGCGGTATCTTTCGCTGGCGATATGGGCCGGAATTCGCGTGAGCCAATCCTGTAGTAACGGCATTTGCCCGCGTTTGGTAAAATTAGTGGCATATTCTTCTATCAACGATGCCGAAAGCTCATAATCATGTGCCTCAAGCGCATAATTCACCGCCTCGGTCACCGAGCCATAATGCAGGAACCACTCGGCAGCCTTCAGCGTAAGCTCCTGCTTCAGGTCCGGGTCCTGCCGTTCCAGACGTCCTCTGAGGAAATCCTGAAACAAATGATGATACCGGTACCAGCCATTTTCTTCATCCAGCGGGGTAATGAACAGGTTTTTATCTTCAAGCTCCTCGAATATTTCCCGGCTGTTATGAATATCCATCATCCGGTTACAAACTTCGGCATTCATTCTGTCCAGCACCGATGATTTCAGAAGAAAATTCTGAATTTCCCCGCTTTGAAGGGCAAAAACATCATCGGCCAGATAATCCATTATATCACGAAAATTTCCCGATATAATTTGTATTAAATCCTTTTCATGGTGCCGGTTTTTTAAAATCAACGAGACAAGCTGTAATCCTGCGATCCAGCCTTCGGTCTTGCTTTGCAGCCCGGTAATAAGCTTATCCGTCAGGGTTAACTGATGGGCCGTCCGTAAAAAATCGCGGGTTTCGGCGACAGAAAACCGCAGGTGGTAATCAGTAATTTCCTGAAGTTCATTTTGTGCCTTAAAGGAAGGTAATGGCAGGTCAGGTCGGGTCGGGTCCGGCTGGCAATGATCAGTCTGAAATTAGCCGGGGCATGGGATAATAAATAATCCACCACCGACCCGACTTCGCGGCCATCCACCAAATGATAATCATCGAGGAATAAAATAATCTGCCGGTCAACATTAGCCATCTCGTTGATCACAGCAGTCATCACTCTGCTGGCACGGTTATAAGTCTGACTTTCCAGAATGATTTCTGCTTCATCCGTAGATATGGTGCCATCGTGACTGAGGGCGGTGATCAGATACCTCAGAAAGCGAATTTCATTGCGCTCATCCGCGTCCAGTGAGATCCACGCCCGGCACGCGTTCAAGGCGCCGAATTCGTGAAAAAGCGATACCATAAAGGTGGTCTTGCCAAACCCGGCCCCGGCAGAAATGAGTAACAGCCTTTTGGCATCCGCCTCCAATATCGTTGCCAGAAGGTCTGTTCGTGGAATTAACTTCTGTCGCAAAACCGGTGGGGCGAGTTTTGTGATTATGACACTGTTGGATAAATTCATACTCTTCCCTCAAGATAAAGCACTGCCGATTATCTGAACAAGTAGAATTAAGATATATCCCGTTTTTATTATGCTGCCAGTTTAACATTTTTTACCGGAAACAGAAAGCCCCGTTTGCAGTAATCTTGCGCGGACCCCGCACGGAAATTATTGAGAACGCCCCGGTGCCGGTTCAACTCCAAACAGCGCCCGTTTGGCTATTTCCTGCGGGGTGAAGGTGTTTTGCAGGCCGCTATCGTCCCCCGGCGGACGTAAATGATATTCCGACGGAATGACCAGTGGCGGATTTTTCAATACGCTGAATTCATCCGGGCTGCCAAGGCCTGAACAGGCCGCAAGCAGCAGCACCGCTGCCGGAACAATAATTCTTAATAACCGTTTATATCGCACGCTTTAATTTCCTTTTTCCCACAGCTGACCAGAGCAAAGTCAGTTTACCTCAGACGGTTTCTTTCCGGATTTTGGCCCGAAAAACGCGTCCCATATCAATAGCGCGGCCCCAAGCGTTATACAACTATCCGCGACGTTAAAGATGGCAAAGGACCAGTTACCAAGATAAAATTGCACAAAATCAGCGACATAGCCCATAACCGCCCGGTCATAAATATTACCAAGGGCGCCAACGATCACCAGACCGAGCGCAACCGCCAACAGCCTGTTCTGTACCGTCCTGAGCCATATAGCAAGCCCGACAACAACCCCGGCGGTCACCCCGACCAGAAGCCAGCGGCCGCCGTCGCCCTGTGCTGTCAGCAGACTGAAGCTGATCCCGCGGTTTTCCGCCCAGCGTAAATTAAGAAACGGCAACAGCGGCACAATATGGGTTTTCGGCAGATTAACGATATCCATAATCCACCATTTGCTAATCCGGTCGATAACAAACACACCAAAGGCAATGGCAAGTCCCATATGAAATTTGCGCTGAAGCATGATTTATTCCGCTTCCCGGACCGCCGCCGCACAACGCGGACAAATATCGTCATAACCGGCAACGCTGCCGACGGTTGGCAACAGCTGCCAGCAGCGGTCGCATTTAGCCCCCGGAGCCGCCCGGCTGACCACCGCGATCCCGGCGACATCCTCATGACGGAACGCATCCCCAGGCCCCGCCCCGACAATAATGGACGCGGTCGAGGTAATTGATAATTCCGCAAGATCACACTCTGCCAGCGCCTCGGCACGGGAGCGGTCTGCGACATAGACCACGACCTCTGCCTGTAGAGAGGAGCCGATACGTTTCTGCCGCCGGTCGACCTCCAATGCGCCGGTGACGGCTTTGCGCAGGGCACGGATATTTTCCCATTTGAGCGCCAGTTCGTCATCGCGCCAGTCCGACGGAATTTGATGAAAAGTCTGCAAATGGATGCTGTCATTGTCATCAGGGAAGCGTGACTGCCAGATTTCCTCAGCCGTGAACACCAGAATCGGCGCCATCATCTTGGTCAGCACATAAAAAATCTGATCCAGCACCGTGCGTGCGGCGCGGCGGCGGATGCTGGAGCGGGCGTCACAATAGAGGCAGTCTTTGCGAATATCAAAATAAAACGCGCTCAGGTCGACGGTACAGAAATTATACAGCGCGGTATAAATCCGGTTAAAATTAAAATCCGCGATGCCCTGCCGGTTGACGGCGTCCAATTGAGACAGGCGGTGCAGAATCAGCCGGTCCAGTTCCGGCATTTGCGCCAGTGGCAGCTTTTCACTGTCAGCAAAATTATTCAGATTGCCCAATAGAAAACGCAGGGTGTTGCGGATTTTGCGATAGGCCTCAACCTGTCCCTGAATAATATTATCACCAATGCGGTGATCATTCATATAGTCGGTTGAGGTCACCCACAGCCGCAGGATATCGGCACCGAACTGCTCAATAATTTTTTGCGGCGGGATGGTATTGCCCAGTGATTTGGACATCTTCCTGCCCTTGTTATCAAGGGTAAAGCCGTGGGTTAATACATTTTTATAGGGGGCGTGGCCCCGGGTGCCACAGGATTCGAGCAGCGATGACTGGAACCAGCCCCGATGCTGGTCGGTGCCTTCCAGATAGAGGTCCGCCGGTGTCCGCAGCTCGTCACGCGGCTCAAGCACGAAGGCATGGGTGGAGCCACTGTCAAACCACACATCGAGGATATCCTGAACCTTGTCATACTCATCGGCGATATAATCCGGCCCGAGGAAGTGCGCGGCATCACGCTGATACCAGGCATCGGCACCGTCTGCTGCCACTGCCGTCAAAATCCGCGCATTCACCTTGTCATCCCGGAGCAATTCCCCGCTTTCCCGATGGACAAACACCGTGATCGGCACCCCCCATGCCCGTTGGCGGGACAGCAGCCAGTCCGGCCGGTCGCTGACCATCGCCATCATCCGGTTCCGGGCATTTTCCGGCACCCAGCGTACCCGGTCGACCTCGGCAATGGCCTTGGCGCGCAGGCCGTTTATCTCCATTGAGATAAACCATTGGGGCGTGTTACGGTAAATTAACGGGGCCTTTGACCGCCAACTATGGGGGTAGCTGTGAATAATTGTATCGCGGGCGAGTAACGCCCCGGCCGCGTCAAGTGCGGTGCAGACATGGTCATGAACCCGATAGACATGCTCCCCGGCAAACATGGGGACACTGTCATAATAAAGCCCGCCGTCATCAACGGTGAACGGCACCGGCAGGCCCACGGCCTTGCCCACTTCAAAATCCTCTACCCCGTGACCGGGGGCAATATGAACATAGCCGGTTCCGGCATCGGTGGTGACATGAAAGCCCTCAATCACCGGCACCTCGAAATCATAACCGCTGTCATGCCACGGATGACGGCAGAGCGTGCCGTCAAGATCGCTGCCTGTGAAATGGTCCAGAACCTCAATTTCGCTAATACCGACACGGGCGAGGAAGCTCTCCTGCAACGCGGTGCAGACCGACAGTTTGCTGCCGACGGCCACCCGGCTGTTTTCCGCAACCGCCCTGACCTCAAACAGCAAATAATCAATATCCTTGCCAAAGGCGATCGCCCGATTGCCGGGAATGGTCCAGGGGGTTGTGGTCCAGATGACGATATCGGCCCCGACCAGACTCGCCCGCGGCGACCTGACCACGGTAAACGCAACATCAATCATATGCGATGTGTGGTCCAGATATTCGATTTCGGCCTCGGCCAGAGCGGTTTTTTCAACCACCGACCACATGATCGGCTTTGAGCCTCGATAGAGACCGCCATTCATCAGGAATTTCTGTAATTCGCGGACAATCCGGGCCTCGCTATCGAAATCCATCGTCAGATAGGGTCGTTCCCAATCGCCGAAGATACCGAGCCGTTTAAATTCCGCGCGCTGAACATCAATCCATTTGGCGGCAAAAGCACGACATTCCGCCCGGAATTCGATTGGATCAACATCATCTTTTTTGATTTTCTTTTTCTGATATTGCTTTTCAATCATCCATTCGATCGGCAGGCCATGACAATCCCAGCCGGGAACGTAAGGGGCGTCCTTGCCGGACATCTGCTGCGACCGGACGACAATGTCTTTCAGGGTCTTGTTCATGGCATGACCGATATGGATATTGCCGTTGGCATAGGGCGGGCCATCATGGAGAATGAATTTATCCGGATTATTCCGGCCCCTGTCCCGCAGCGTCGCGTATATATCCATTTCCTCCCACTTTGCCAGCCAGTGCGGCTCACGCTTTGGCAGGCTG
>JAADGA010000010.1:12465-18736 GCA_013152615.1 Alphaproteobacteria bacterium | reverse complement strand
TGATCGATAATCTGTTGTCATGGCTAAACTTAAATTCTATCCGCAGAAAATTGATACTTTGTAGCAATTCCCGGCAAGCCTTGTCGAGCTTTTTGTATAAATTCCGCTTGGGATCCGGGCCTAGAGGTAATCTTCGCGGCGGGGGGGCGGCAGCGAGGTCTGCTGATTCTCCGGATCGGCCAGTATTTTTTTGGCAATAACACAGTCTTTTTCAATCTGGGTTTTCAAGGCGGACAGACCATCAAATTTACGCTCCACCCGAATAAAATCAACAAATTCAACCTTTATCAGCAGCTCGTATATATCATGGTCAAAATCGAAAATATGGGCCTCGAGCAACAGCTCATTGGTGCTGAAGGTTGGTCTTTTGCCGACATTGGCGATCCCGGTCCAGATGCCGGTGGCCGGGCCATTATCAATCATCACCCGGACCGCGTAAACACCGAGCTTTGGCTTGATATAGCCTTCTATCGACAGATTGGCCGTCGGGAAATTGATCGTCCGGCCGCGTTGATCCCCGTGCAGGACGTGACCCTCGACATGCCACCAGTGACCCAGCCGGTCGGCGCTGCGGCGGACATCGCCGTGCCTGAGGGCATCACGGATATTGGTGGAGGAATAGATATGATCGCCCTCCATAATTTTCTCCACCACCGTAACCCCGAATGGCTCCATCGCCCCCATCTGTTTCAGCACCCCGGCACTACCGCCGCGACCGGCACCGAAGCGATAGTCATAGCCGATAAAAATATGCAGGATTCCGAGATCTGCCAGCAAAATATCCGTGACAAAATCCTGTGCCGAAAGATGGGATAATTTCTGGTCAAACAGCAGGACAAACAGGATATCAACCCCAAAATCCTCCAGCAATCCGGCCTTGGTGCGAAAAGACGTCAGCCGGAAATCATCCTGACCGGGATTGAAATAACTGCGCGGATGCGGCTCCAGCACCAAAACCGAAAGCGGACAATTCATCGCCCGCGCCAGCTTTCCCGCCCGGCCAATTATGGTTTGATGGCCCTTGTGAAAGCCGTCAAAATTCCCGAGCACAATAACACTCCCCCGCGCCTCATCGGGAAGATTGTCATGATGCCTGAAAATTTTCATAATGTTTTTTTCACCCGTTACGAGACTTTATCTGTCTGCCCGTCATTTGTCTTCCCATCATTATCTGTCTGCCCGTTAATCTGTCTGGCCATCATTCGTCTGCCCATCATTCGTCTGCCTGTTCGGCACCATAAGCCGGGCCTCGCCGCCAAGCACCACCTTGTCCCCGACCTTGGACACACAATCGAGGGTGACCAAATTTCTTTTTTTATTCAGCCCGGTAATGGTCACCGTTGACTGAACCGTCGCCCCGATTGTTACCGGGGCGATGAATTTCAGGCTCTGAGACAGGAAAATACTACCGGCGCCGGGAAATCTGGTGCCAAAAATCGCCGAAATATAACAAGCAGAAATCATGCCGTGAGCAATACATTCACCAAAAATGCTGTTGCGGGCATAGGCCTCATCCAGATGGAGTGGATTAACGTCTCCGGTCACCTCGGAGAATTTTACCACATCTTCGCGGCTGACCACATTGACTGCGGTATAAGATTGACCAACCTCGAGCGCCTCAAAACAGGCTTGCTTCACCGCCGACATACTCACCTTCCTTTATTATATCTGATATTTATCATTCAGTGGGTAATATGCCAAAGGAAATAAAGCAAATAAAAAATTGAGTGCCCCCACATTAACCTTTTTTTTAACAGATTGGGCTAAATTAAGGTCATCGTCTGTAATGCGTGGAATAACCCACCTTGCCGAACAAATATTATTAACTAAACTAACGGAAAAATTATGGCTGTAGATAAAGCAATGCCCATCCTGATCGTGGATGATTATAAAACAATGTTGCGGATTATTCGTAATCTTCTGAAACAATTGGGCTTTAACAATGTTGACGATGCCAGCGACGGCGCGGATGCCCTCAACAAAATGCGATCGAAAAGTTACGGCCTCATTATATCCGACTGGAATATGGAACCGATGACCGGCTATGAACTGCTCAAAGAGGTGCGCTCGGACGATATTCTCAAGAAGACCCCCTTTATCATGGTTACCGCAGAATCGAAGACAGACAACGTCATTGCAGCAAAAAAGGCTGGCGTAAACAACTATATTGTCAAGCCCTTCAATGCCGCAACCCTGAAACAGAAACTATCTAGCGTACTTGGAGAATTTTGATGTCCAAGGGACTGTTACCAGAACATATTGGCCCGCTCGTAGACAGATTGCGGGCGGGTGATCATCAGGCAATATCACTGCCGGATGTCGCTGCGCTGACCGAGGTTTTGATGCGGTCACTGGAAAGCTATTTCAAGTCGATCGACCTGACCATTTATGCGGAATGCCAGTCACTGGCCGATTATATTGATGATGCCCGACTGGAAATATCATCATTGTCACCGGACCATGATAATTCTGCCGGGATTCCGCGCGCCGGACTCGAACTCGAAGCGATCGTCCAGCAAACCGAAAGTGCGACCAACATCATTATGGAGTCTGCCGAATCAATCATGGAAGCCAGTACAGACGATATGGAGGCCTATACCACCATCGTCAATGATGCGGTGATGCAGATATTCGAGGCCTGTTCGTTTCAGGATATTACCGGTCAGAGAATCAGCAAGGTCGTCAGCACCCTTGAGCATGTTGAAAGCCGGGTTGGTCGTCTGATAAATATTCTGGGGGTTATGGAAAATGGTCAGGGTGGCGAGCAAGGGCCGGTTGATGAAGACAAGGCACTGCTCAATGGCCCGGCACTTGAAGGGGAAGGCATTGGCCAATCGGAAATCGATGCCTTGCTAAATGGCAAAGCCGAAAATTTCACGCCTGCGGAAAAAAAGCCAGAGGAAAATAAACCAGAAGGAAAAGGCCCCGAAGGAACAGATAGTGCGGCAACGGCCCCCAGTGCCGAGGTAGCAGCAGAAGATCAGCCGACTGCACAGCCCGCTAATGACGGCGGCAATGCCGTGGATATTGATTTTATCTTTGACGGCCCGGCAAAAAAGGCCGAAGAAATTAATCCACCTGCCGTGTTACCACAACCGAGATTCCCGAGCCGGTCATTAAAGCGGACCCCGCCCCGGCCAAACAGGAAATACCCAAAGTAGACCCCGATCCGGTTGAACCGGTCAGGCCGCCGAAAGCGACGGTCAAAAAGAAAGCTAAAGTCGCTCCGCCGAAACCGGTGGTTTACGAGCAGGATGCCACAGCCGGTCTCGATCCAAAATCAAGCGAGAATACCACCCAGTCGGATATTGACGCGCTATTTTCCTGATGGTGCGGTCTCCGGGCCAGAGTATCCGGGCCAGAGTCTCCGGGGATCAAGGATACTCTCCCCAGACAGATTTAAGCGGTTGCAGGATTTATAGGTCCAACCGGGTATTGCTGCTCAGGCGCGGTTCGCCGAACAGGTAACCCTGACCATAGTCCAAGCCAAAGTCCAGAACTTCCACTATGGTCTGGTCATTCTCGATCTTCTCCGCAATCAGGTCAATATCGTAACGGCTGAAGGCTTCTTTCAAATCGTTGGACTTAATATTTGCCTCCTGAGCGAGAATTAATTTGGCCGCCACCTTGGCATAGCGGAAATAACGCGAGGAAAGATCAGCAAGGTCCATATTCAGATCGATAATCTGATCAATCGAAAAACGGAAGCCCCGTCGCCCCAATGTCGCCAGACTGCGACCAACCAGCGGGGTATGACGCAGCACATCCTTCTGTGAGAATTCAAAGATCAACCGATCCGACAATTCATTATTTTCCATCATAAAATCAATGAACTGGGGAAAAAACTCCTGATCATTCAACGAAACCGAGGAAATATTACAGAAAAACTTCAGCCCGGGCCGCCGTGGGCCCAGACGGCGGATCACCTGAATACAGCGAAATAACAGCAGATTATCCAGCGTCCCGACCAGCCCGCTATCTTCGGTCAGCTTGAGATATTGTGAGGGGAAAATAATATTGTCTTCTTCGTCCCGAACCCGGCTGAAACATTCATAATGAATAATGCGCCGGGACGGCAGGGCGACAATCGGCTGTAGATAAAGATCGACTTTATTGCCTTCCAGCGCATGATGCATAATATTCAGCACCTCGCCATCACTATGGTCACGCGGTTCCTGTTGGTGGCCAGTGCTGCTGCCCGCTTGCCTGTCAGACGATGGGTTGTCCTTCTGCTCCAGCGACTTGCCTGATTTTTCAATCACCTGACCGAGCAAGGTCTGCAAAACATGCATTTCTGAAATAATTTCAGTATTCTGCCGGTTATCCACCTTGTAAATCTTCTCACGCAACTCGGCAAGCTCGGCTTTGCTGTCTTCCAACTTGTCAAGGCTGACCTGATAATCCTGATGGAGGGCGAGCAGGCGGCTAACCGTGTCTTCCCGGCCAAATTTCCACACATATATGCTATGGAACTGTACGCCCAACAGGAAAATACCCGTGCCGAGGATCAGGGCGGTCACCTGATCAAAATTTTCAAATATCCCGGGAAAGACAAAGGCAACCAGAGCCGCAATCAGCGCATAGGTCGCCGCGATCAGTATATGCGTCAGTAATGTCATAGATGCTCCCGGATTCTTCATTGCTGAAGTCAGTTTCCACCCGTAACCGGCAATAATCTTTAAAATAATCCGGTCCCGCAATTAGTCACAATAATTATAGTATAAAAATACCCCGGTCACATAGCAATAAAAAACAGGGCGATAATATTACCGCCCTGTCTTAATTCACCCTCATACGGGATTCTTCAAATCCGGGAAATAGTCTAGCCCAGATATTTCTTAATCTGACGCAGGCGTTTCTGTTCCTTCTTAAGGTAGGAAATCCATTTATACGCCTGTTTACGGCTTCTCTTGTCCTTGGCGGCAAGTTCGAATGACTTGCGCGCCTTGGCCAGTTCGCCCATGTTAAAATAGCTCATGCCCTGATAGACCGCGACCGTATCAGGCCGCCTCAGACCGCCTTTTTTCAGGGCTAACTCCAGGAATTTCGCGCCATTCTTATAATCATCAAGCTGCATATAGACCTGACCAAGCTTTTTATAAAGTTCGCCATTATCAGATAATTCTGCTGCCTTGCGCAACGGAGCCAACGCCTGCCTCATATCACCGGCATTGATCCGGGCCTGGGCAAGGTTTTCATAATCCCGCCGGTTTCTCTTGATCTGGCCGGATTTCAGTCCTTTGGCCAGCACAACAGAAGCCCAGTAGGGAGCGTCATGATACATATAAAGCTGCGACATATTTACCAGTTCGCTGCTTTCCTTGAGGAATCCCTGGCGATAGGCCGTCTCATAAGTCGCGAGCTGCTTCATTTCCAGAGATTTCCTGAGCGTGTCAGACTTGACATCGGAAGCCATCTCGCCATACATGCCGGCAAGCTGCAACCAATAGCTCTTCTTGGGCCATTTCTGTACCAGATATTCCAGAATATCAATAACCTTCTGATTTTCCTTCATATTGAAATACATCACCCTGAGCAGAAGATACCAGTTTTCCTTTGGCTGCTTGCCACTCTTTTTATAAAGGTTGATAGCCTTGAGAATATAGGGAATCCCCTGCTTGAAATAGCCATTTGCCACCGACTGGGCAATGCCATCCTTGGTGCCAAGCGAATAATAGGCCTGCCCCAGAAGGATCAGGGGCTGTGCTGTTGGCTGCTGTTGATATTCCAGCCAGCGTAACATCATCCTGATGGATCCTTTAAAATCCCCCTTGATGAAATAAAGCTGCGACATGGTATAAACCGTAGCATCCTCCAACCCCAGCGGAATATTCTTCTGATTCAGCACATTGTTGTAAGCCGTCAGCGCAGGTCCGTATTTCTCCTGACTATAAAGCAGAAAGCCCTTGAAGTTGTAATATTGGGCCTTTTCATAGCTGTTCAGCCGGTCGAGCTTATAGCCAAGGCCATCTTCAAGAACCTGCATTGCCGCTGGATAATCATTCTTGTCAGCCTGTTCCTGTGCCTTGGCAAGAACCTTGTAGATTTTTTCGCTCAGGGCCGGGGTCCTGCGCGTTTTGCGATTTTCATATTTGCGCTTGTCTTTATCCGTCCCTGAGGCAAAAGCCTGGTCGGTAATGCCGGCGGCAACCGGAACAATAGTCACCACCGTTGCCACCAGGGCAATGGCGGCGGTTGCGGATATGAGGGTCTTCGTAAGTGTGGTAAAATTTTTCATACGTTATCGCCTCTGCTTTTTTTCCATCTCGAA
>JAADGA010000010.1:1836-12454 GCA_013152615.1 Alphaproteobacteria bacterium | reverse complement strand
TTATTCAGCACACCCGCCACAGATATCGGATCGCCGTCGACCACTCTTGGTTTATATTTAAATTTCAGCGCCGCTTTAATAGCTGCACGGTTAAATATACTGTTAGAGGTTTCGACAACCTTGACGTTTGCAACTGTCCCAAGCTTGGTCACAGTGAACGATAGAATAACATATCCTGAAAGTCCCCGCTCCTGAGCACGTCGCGGATACATTGGTGCTACTTTCACGATAGGGAGATAATCCCCGTCGCTGGCGGAGAAGCCGCCGCTGCCGCCAACCTTGACGGCGGCCTGAACCGGAGCTATGCCAATCACAATGCCAGTACTGACAGAATTAATATGAGTATCCATATTCAGATCAAGAGTTTCCGGGGGCTTGCTGGTGTCCTCGGGCCTTTTTGGTTTGGTGACTTTCTTCTCAACGGCCTGCGCCTTTTGCACGACGCCGATTTCGACCTTTTCCCCCCTGATGCTATTATTTTTTTTATCCGCCCCAATAGCAATAAGATACTGCATCCCCCAAAAAAGAAACAACGTCACCATTAAGGCTAATATTACTGAGAGTGTATAACGTACTATCATTTTTTTGTCGTCGCCACCACATAGTTAGTAACATTCGCCTGACGGACGGCATCAATAACCTCCATCACGACCCCGGACTTGGCATCTTTATCGGCCTGGATAACAACAGAACCCTCGGGATTCTCGGCCCGCAGACGTTCCACATTGGCCCGTACTGCCCGCACGTCAACCCGACGTTTTTCCATCCAGACCTCATTATTCGAACTCACGGCAATCATAATATTTGCCTTGTTCGCTTTCACCGAGGTCTTGGCATCCGGCCGGTGAACCTGAATACCGGATTCCTTAACAAAGGAAGCGGTAACAATGAAGAAGATGAGCATGATAAACACGATGTCGAGCATCGGTGTCATATCAATTTCGGTGTCATCTTCACTACTTCTTGAAGCTTTACGCATAATCTGTTCTCTCAGTGATCCTTGGTTAAATGGTCTTCAAGCAGGCCGGCTTCCTTGTCCATCAGGCCCTTGAGGTAGGAGGCGGCGAACACACCCGAAAGTGCGCCCACCATCCCCGCCATCGTCGGGATTGTGGCTCTGGAAACGCCAGCCGCCATGGCCTTGACATTACTACTGCCCAAGAGTGCCATGACATCGAAGACCCCAATCATACCCCATACAGTTCCGAGAAGTCCCATCAACGGTATTATCACCACCAATGTTTTAATCAGTGGAAAATTACTTCTCAGATCCATGGTTACCTGACTAATCATGGCCATGCGAATCTGGATGGCGTACCAGGAGGTCCGTTCACTACGGGCCTCCCAGGTAGCCATGACCGCATTCACCTGTTTACGGTGTCCGGTTTTGAAATAAATCAACCGTTCGAACACCAGAGCCCAAAGTATAAAGATTGTGATGAAAATAGCCGTCAGAACGGGTCCCCCCTTTTCCATAAAGTTACGAATCTTTTCAAATAAATCTATTAGCTCATACATGATCAGGCTCCTTTATGCCCCTGTTCAGCATGGACAGCAATGATACCGGCACTCTGCTCTTCAAGCGTATGGACAATGTCCTTACTCCATCCAGCAACAATTGAGTGCAGGAACACCGTCGGCAGGGCAACAACAATACCCAGAACCGTGGTCACCAGTGCCTGGGAAATACCACCAGCCATCAGTTTCGGATCACCGGTACCAAACAATGTCATTGACTGGAAGGTATTGATCATCCCGGTAACGGTCCCGAGCAGGCCCATCAGTGGCGCAATAGCAGCGATCACCTTGATCATGGTCAGATACCGTTCCAATTTCGGAATTTCTTTCAGAATGGCTTCATCCAGTTTCAATTCCAGCGTTTCGGTATCAACGTCCTTATTGCCGTCATAAACGCTAAGCACTCGTCCCAGCGGATTGTCTTTGCTGGCAACATCACTGCGGATTTGAGCTTTAACCTTGCCACGGGTCACAACCAGTGACAGACCGGACAACAGCAGCAACAGAACACTGAGCGGGCCCAGACCGTAAATGATAATATAACCAATAATACCACCCTGATCGATCCGTTCCTGTAGATCCGGAGCCTGGATCAACAATCCAAGAATTGCCCCGCGGGAAACGTCAATTGCGAATGGTGCATAGCCGGAAGTGGCATTCTGCAAATCCTGAGCGGTTTCAAGGTAACGGGATCTTGGTTGCCGTGGCAATTCAGAAACATTCTGGAATTTACTACGCCATTCCAGATACTTGCCGTCAGAAATCAGGTTAAACGTACCAACACGAACGATCTGCTTGTTTTGAATTGAGCCGTCCGGAAACTGAACATCGACATTGAATTTAACAACTTTGCCGGATTCTGTCATTTCCCGTTGAACTTCAAACCATAAATGAGCAATCTCTTTAATCGTCGGCAGTTCGGAACTGGAGGCCTTGGCAATCAGATCATTGAGGAATTTCTCCCGACCCGGAAACTGGGCTGAAATGATTGAACTGTGGAACACAGCCTTGGTATCACCGGAGACCTGTTCAATCACTCCGAACAGTTCTTTCAATGCCCCAAGCTCATGGGTAAGATCGGCCCGCAATTTGACGGTTTTATCTTCGTTGGCCTGGAATTCTGCTTCAAGACGGGTAGAGCGGCGTTCTTCGCGTTTCTGCACGCCATGGGCCTTGGCCAGCATGGATTTCTGCTTGGATTTCTCCCGGGCAAATTCCTTTTCACGACGCTTGTTTACCAGATTTTCTCTGTAAGCACCCTGTTTCACCAGTTCCAGCAGTTGATCAAGATTTTTAGACTTAGGTGCAAATTCCACCTGTTGCTTGACCGGAGCCGACGGCGGCGGTGTTTTCTTGGATTGCGCAAATGCTGAGGAGGACATAGAGCCAGTCCCGAGCCCCATCAGGGCAACAGCAATAATAATACCTAGTTTTTTCATTCTGCTCTCTCCAGTTTACCCGCAATTGGTGCCGGGATTGGTAACCTCAGAAGAGTATCCGCAGCCGCCTGTTTATTTGCTACATTCAGGGCTAGTTTAATTGATTTGCGGTAGGAATCGTCAAGTTTTATCCATTTATGGGTTTTCTGATCCCACATACCGGACTCTTTGCCGTCACGGGTTTGATAAATCAGGGCGATACGACCAATATGCAGGATATTGACCTCAAGCTCATTACCGTCAACATTGACCTTGCCGGTATAAGCCTCAACCGCACGACCATATTCACTTTCAATCTGGTAAAGCTCGAATACGCTACGGAATTTTTCGGAGGTATCAACATTTGGATTATTCATCAATTTTCTCAAACGTTCAATCCCTGCCAACCGCTCTTTCAGCTTGATGGGAAGGTCATGTTTGATAAATTCACCCAGAGCATCAACCATCTTTATCATCAACGGGGTTATCTGACGTTTAATATAAGTCACCCCCTTGATGGATTTGCTCAGCTTGTTCATTTCCGTAACCTGAAGATTGATCTGGCGCTGAAGTTGGGCGTTATAGACCCGCAGCCCCTCAACCGTCCTCAGAACGGCTTTATAATCGCCGGTAATCTTGTCTGTTTGGTCAACAATCCTGTTGATCTTCTCTTGTGATTGTTGTGCTACCTGATTGGATTTTATGCCGACATTCAAAATGTCTTTCAAACCAGTAGCACCCGCACTGCTCACACTCCATACAAGAGCGGTCGCAGCAACGGCGGAAAGAACCACAGTTCTAACTCGATGCTTAATCATTCTTCTTCCTACAGCTTTTTTTGAGTTGTTTAAATTTGTACCACTTAACATGGCAAATAATGAACGACGAAATAGTCCCGGAATAACACGACGAAAACAACCGGTATATACAAAGGAAGAACCCCTCATATCCGAATCGCTGATCACCATCAAGTTATACCCCTTGCGTACATTAATAATTCGTAGTTAACATTTATCGTAAGCCAAACACATTCCCGATTATGCTTCAGGTATTATCATTGTATTTTTGCGTACAAATTCCCTAGTTCCGTCCCGATTCCGTAATCAAGATATAGAATCTGGACAGCCGGACTGTCGGCACACTATCCTAATTTCCATGTGCTTTACAAGACCTGCTTGGGGTCAAATTGAAAAAAACTTGTTTTTAGGGGAATTATGCAATGATTTGTGGCGATAAAATGACAGCTTATCTCATTGAAAAATATTTTTAATACCATGGCTTAGCACCATCAGGTTACCGGCCAGTCATCAAAAATATGAATTTTTTAAATATAAAATTTTTCTGTGAAATTATGGAATTAAACAGAATTTATATAGTGTTTACCAATGGCTTACAAAATATTACGAGGTTTGGGAGAATATTTTTGATCAAAATAAATCTTGAGTCGCCGCTCCGGCAACCGCCGCGATGACGGACAGACCATCACCCTGCCCGATGCGGGCCTGATTGCCGGATATCAAATCCGGGCATCCCTGTCCGGGAACAAAATCCGGCAGCAAAATTCGGCAGCAAAATGCGGGAACGAAATACGGAAACAGAATTCAGGGATTCCGTTCCCGGCACCGGAAGCTTAGGGTCAGGACCCTAATGTACTCTGACTGAATCCACGGCCTTGAGAACTTCGTCCCATTTATTCTGGATGCAGGTCTGACGGGCTGCAGTCATCCCGAATCGTTTTACCAGCTGGAACGCCAGTTCTTTCTTATATTCAAAATTATTGGACAGAGCTGTCATATTGGGGGACCTGTCTGAATGTGCCATTATCTATCTCCTTGCGGTAACCCTGCTATCCCTTACGGCATACAATAAGGACCAGAGGCTTTGCGTCCCGCCGTTACCGGCAGTTTGCTATTGTCACAGGATAATCCTGTTCATTGAATGACATCATAGCCCCAATATGTAAAAAGCCGGTAAAGATTTATATAAAGATTTATCTAAAGATTTATTCGGTTGGCATTTTCCTCAATCGGGCGCTGCGTCCTTATAAATCCCACCAGAAGCCCTCCGGGGAGATCAATAGCCTGTTTCTCCGTCCGGCCCACCCTGTTCACATGCCCCGTTCACATGCTCTGTTCAACCCTGACCATATCCAGAAAAATATAATATGTTAACTTTTGTTGACTTGCGTCAATGATTTTGTAACCTTAACATGAGTTAAGTGAGTGAGATTGTTTAATATGTCAAATAAATCTGTAATTCAAGTTTATCGGTACAGATGAAGATACAACTAAAAATATAATTAAAAATATAACTATAAATATAGGTGGGTTAAAAAATGACAACTCTCGATTCCCCTCCAACTGTCAGTAATATGGCAAAAGGATCAATGACCCTGTTTCTGGGAGTCGGTGTTTTGCTGGCATTGTTGATTGTTGCCAAAACAACATCGGCCGCCATGGCATTTCATGGCTACATTATGATTTTTGCCTTCACCCTTGGCATTGTCGGCGTTATCAACCTCGGCTTTGGCAAGGGTGGCCGCATCACGGCCGAAGCATCCCCCGCCGGCGTCTTTTACAATGACGGCGTGATCAAAGCCTGTGTCATTGCCGCGGTTTTCTGGGGCATTGTTGCTTTTCTGGCCGGCGATATTCTGGCCTGGCAAATGTCCTATCCGGCACTTGATCTCGGCTTGCCCTGGACCAATTTCGGGCGACTCAGGCCGCTGCATACCTCAGCCGCCATTTTCGCTTTTGGCGGCAACGTGCTGCTGGCGTCATCTTTTTATGTTGTCCAGCGCACCAGCAAGGCCCGGCTGGCGGGCGAGATTGCCCCGTGGTTTGTGTTCTGGGGCTATCAGTTGTTTATCGTACTTGCCGCCACCGGCTATCTGCTGGGCATTACCCAAAGCCGGGAATATGCCGAACCGGAATGGTATGTTGATATCTGGCTGACCATTGTCTGGGTAGTCTACCTGCTGGTATTCCTCGGCACGCTGTGGCGGCGCCGGGAACCGCATATTTATGTCGCCAACTGGTTCTTTCTGTCCTTTATTATTACCATTGCCATGATCCATGTGGTTAATAATCTGGCGGTGCCGGTATCCTTTACCGAGCCCAAAAGCTATTCGCTGTTTTCCGGGGTTCAGGACGCTCTGGTTCAATGGTGGTACGGCCATAGTGCCGTCGGCTTCTTCCTGACGGCGGGTTTCCTCGGCATCATGTATTATTTTGTCCCCAAACGCGCCCAGCGCCCGGTATATTCCTACCGGTTATCCATCATCCATTTCTGGTCGCTGATTTTCCTCTATATCTGGGCCGGGCCGCATCATCTGTTCTATACCGCGCTGCCGGAATGGACCCAGACTCTGGGCATGACATTTTCGATCATGCTGTGGATGCCGTCCTGGGGCGGAATGATTAACGGCCTGATGACCCTGAACGGGGCATGGGACAAATTACGCACCGACCCGGTACTGAAGATGCTGGCGGTATCAATCGCCTTTTATGGCATGGTTACCTTCGAAGGACCGCTGATGGCGATCAAGGCGGTCAACAGCCTCAGCCATTATACCAACTGGACCATTGGCCATGTCCATTCGGGCACTCTTGGCTGGGTTTCCTATGTCAGCTTTGGTGCGCTTTACTGTCTGGTTCCGTGGCTGTGGAAGCGCAAGGAGCTTTATTCCCTGAAGCTGGTCAATATGCATTTCTGGATTTCCGCCATCGGCATTGTGCTTTACATCACTGCCATGTGGGTCGGCGGCATAACCCAGGGCCTGATGTGGCGGGCTTATGACAATCTCGGTTTCCTGAAATATTCCTTCGTCGAAACTGTCGAGGCCATGCACCCCTATTACATCATCCGGGCGGTTGGCGGACTGCTGTTTGTCATCGGCGCCCTGATCATGGCCTATAACCTGTGGAGAACAGCGCGCGGCCACGGTGACGCCGTCCCGATTGGCCAAGCCGTTCCGGCCGAATAAAAGGAGTTGAAGCAATGTTATTCAAATATGAAAATTTAGAAAAAAACTCCATTATTCTGGTAATTGGAATATTGATCGTGGTCGCCATTGGCGGCATTGTGGAAATCGCGCCACTATTCTACCTCGAAAATACCATTGAAAAGGTACAGGGCATGCGGCCCTATACCCCGCTGGAGCTTGCCGGGCGCAATATCTATGTCCGCGAAGGCTGTTACCTGTGCCATTCCCAGATGATCCGCTCGACCCGTGGTGATGTTGAACGCTATGGCCATTATTCACTGGCGGCGGAAAGCATGTATGACCACCCGTTCCAGTGGGGGTCGGAGCGCACCGGGCCGGACCTCGCCCGGGTCGGGAAGAAATATTCCGACAGCTGGCATCAGGAACATATGCATAATCCGCGCGATGTCGTCCCTGAATCGATCATGCCCGCCTATCCGTTTCTGGCAAAAACGGACCTTGACTACCGGAATATCGCCGCCGACCTGCGGGCCAACAAGGAAGTGGGCGTTCCCTATACCGCCGATGACATTAAATATGCGGTCGCCGACCTCAAGGCTCAGCTTGATCCGGATTCCGACGGGTATGATGCCTTTATCAAACGCTACCCAAAGGCACAGGCCCGCGACTTTGACGGTAATCCGAAAAAGATCAGCGAGCTCGATGCTCTGGTCGCCTATTTACAAATGCTCGGTACTCTGGTTGATTTTTCAATCTATAATGATGCCGCAAACAGCCGCTAGGAGCCAAAAATGACCCATCAGGATGTTGCCAATTTTGCCGAAAGCTGGGGACTGGCTTTTCTGTTTATTATGTTTGTCGTTGCCGTTGTTTATGCCTATTGGCCCGGCTACAAAAAAAAATTTACCAAGGCGGCAAGTCGTCCCCTGGATGAAGAATGATGGTTGGTAAAATACCGGGGCCGCCGGAATGGCTGCCAAAAAGGAACAGGATATGTCAGTAGAACCCGAATATGATAAACGTAGCGATACCTATACCACCGGTCATGAATGGGACGGGATCAAGGAACTGGATACTCCGCTGCCGCGCTGGTGGCTGTGGACCTTCTTCGCCTGTATTATCTGGGCCATCGGCTACTGGATTGTCATGCCCGCCTGGCCGCTGGTCCATAGCTACACCAAGGGTGTGCTGGGGCATTCACAGCGCGATGCGGTCACCGCAGAACTGAAAAAGGTCAAGGCCGCGCGCAGCATTTATGCCAAAAAACTCCTGTCGACAAAGCTTAATGCCATCGAATCCAACCCCAAACTGCTGGAATTCGCCATGGCTGACGGCGAAGCAGCCTTCAGGAATAACTGTACCGCCTGTCACGGGTCGGGGGCCGCCGGCAGCAAGGGCTATCCCAATCTCAATGACGATGACTGGCTGTGGGGGGGGACATTGAAAGACATTCTGGAGACCATCACGGTCGGCGTCCGCAGTTCCAGTGACGATACCCGCCTCAGCGACATGCCAGCTTTTCTCACCGATCAAATTCTGGATAGACAGCAGATCAGCGCGGTCGCCAAATATGTCAGATCCCTGTCCAATCCTGCGGTCAGGGTGCCGAAAGGTGCTGCCGGTATTTTTCAGGATAATTGCGCGGCCTGCCACGGGGAAACCGCCCACGGTAATATAGAATACGGCGCCCCGAACCTGTCTGATGCCATCTGGCTCTATGGCTCGGATCAGAAAACGGTGGAAACCACCATCTCCTACAGCCGCAAAGGCGTCATGCCCACCTGGGGCGGTCGGCTCGACCCGGCCACAATCAGAAGTCTGGCTGTTTATGTTCATTCCCTGGGCGGAGGCAAATAAACCCCCCGACGATTGGCGATTGGGGCCAACAGGAAACCGGCGGGACGATGACAGGTTATTAAACAGAGTAAACAGGGTATAATGTTATGACAACTGAGCCGCTTGATTGTGGGCCTCCCGGACGGGGTAGCGACGCTCCCCACAGACATGTGGAGCGCGCCAATGTCGAGGCGGTTAACAAACAGGCCAGTCATTCGCTCTATGCCGCCCAGAAAAAAATCTACCCCAAACGGGCAAAGGGTACTTTTCGCACGATTAAATGGTGGGTGATGATTGTCACCCTCGGCATTTATTATCTCTCTCCGTGGATCAGATGGCACCGCGGCCCCGGTATTCCCGATCAGGCCATTCTGATGGATATTGCCCATAACCGGTTTTATTTCTTCTCGCTCGAAATCTGGCCGCAGGAAGTTTACTATATTGCCGGTCTGTTGATATTGGCGGCAATCGCGCTGTTTCTGGTGACCAGCGCGTTTGGCCGGGTATGGTGCGGCTATACCTGTCCACAAACGGTGTGGGTTGATCTTTTCCTGATGGTGGAACGGTTTTTCGAGGGGGACCGTAATGCCCGCCTCCGGCTTGACAAAGCCAGATGGTCATGGTCCAAACTCGCCAGAAAGACGGCAAAACATGTCACCTGGCTGACTATTGCGGTTCTGACCGGCGGGGCCTGGGTGCTCTATATGAATGATGCCCCGACCTTGATAAAACAGCTGGTTGAGCTTGAGGCACCGCTGACCACCTATTTCTGGATTATGGTCCTGACCGGCACCACCTATATTCTGGGCGGGATTGCCCGGGAACAGGTGTGTACCTATATGTGTCCATGGCCCCGGATTCAGGGGGTGATGATGGACGAAGACACGCTGGCGGTGATGTATAAATATGACCGGGGCGAACCACGCGGCTCCCATAAAGAAAATGACAGCTGGGATAATCGCGGCGATTGTATTGACTGTCATCAATGTATTGTCGTCTGTCCGATGGGAATTGATATCCGCGACGGCTTTCAGCTTGAATGCATCCAGTGTTCGCTGTGCATAGACGCCTGTGACGAGGTTATGACAAAAATTGGCCGACCCAAAGGATTGATTGGCTATGACAGCATGACCAATTTTGCCCGTCGGGAAAAGGGCCTGTCCCAGAAACGCCACATCGTAAGGCCACGCACCCTGTTCTATGCCATTCTGGTCATTCTCATCAGCGGGGCGATCCTCTATGGCCTGACGCATCGTAGCACGCTCGAGCTTAATATCCTGCGGGATCGCAATCCCTTGTTTGTCCAGTTGTCCTCCGGTGATATCCGCAATGGCTATACCATCAAGATTCTGAACAAAACCCATCAAAGTCAGAGATATTCCCTCAGCATATCGGGATTACCCCACTACCGGATAAAGGTCGAGGGGGTCAAAGACAGAACCGCAGCGGGCCTGCCGATCATCACCGTAAACAAAGACGGCCTGAGAGCCGTCAAGATCTATATCACCATACCAAAGGCCGAGCTTGGCAGTAACAGCATGGCCATTGCCATCACGGTAAAGAATTTGAAGGGAACCGCAAGCGACCGCAACGTAACAACTTTCAAGGGACCAGAGACATGACCGCCAGCATAAATAAAAATATCGCGCCTTTTACCGGCAAAAAAGCCTTGATGTGGGTCGTTGGCTTTTTCATCGTGATTTTCATCATCAACGGCCTCATGGTTTTTTTCGCCCTCAGCACCTTTGGCGGGCTGGAGACCAGAAATCCCTATTTTAAAGGGCTTTATTACAACCGGCAACTTGCCGCCGCCGCCGCTCAGGAAAAATCCGGCTGGAAGATATCACTCAATCATATTCCCGCGACACTGAAAGGCGACCGGCTCACGGTCAGGATCAGC
>JAADGA010000010.1:0-1753 GCA_013152615.1 Alphaproteobacteria bacterium | reverse complement strand
ACCCTTGGCCGCAGTGGAGAAAATCAGTATAGCGTGCCGTTAACCCTGCCGCTGGCCGGACAATGGAAAGTGAATATTCTGGTCTATCGGACCAATGGCGCCCTGTATCAACTGCGGCAGGATATATTTATCCCGGCTGAAAAATAGAGGCTGTTATGGCTATTTCACAATCAGACAATGGACGTGACCCCGCCGGGTCGGCACTGGAACATTTTCTGGTCGAGGGATTGCACTGCCCGTCATGCATCCGGAAAATTGAGGGCGCATTACAGAAAAACCCCGATATCAGTGCCGCCCGCGTTAACCTGACCACCGGACGGCTGGCGGTGCAATGGAGCAGCGCTGATCTCAACAGCGCCGCCAATAATGACGGCATCATCGAAACCCTGAACGGACTGGGATTCAAGGGCCATCTGTTCAGGGATGACCCTGCTGCCGCCAGCGGAGACCGGGAGAGCCGCTGGATATTAATCTGTATCGGCATTGCCGGATTTGCGTTGATGAATATCATGCTGTTGTCCATTTCCGACTGGGCCGGGAGCGAGATGGGGGCGCAGACCCGAGGGCTTTTCCACTGGATTTCCGCGCTGATTGCCCTGCCGGCCGCGATCGTCGCCGGTATGCCCTTTTATAAATCCGCGTGGAGCGCGCTCAGGGCCCGCAGCCTTAACATGGATGTCCCTATTTCCCTCGCGGTCATATTATCTCTGGCCATGAGTGTGGTCCAAACCGTCAATCAAAGCCAGTTTCAGGGCCATGATACTTATTATGACGCCGCCCTGATGCTGCTGTTTTTCCTGCTGATCGGTCGTTATCTTGACCGGAAAATGCGCAACCATGCCCGCGCCACCGCCCATAACCTGATGACTTTTCGCCCGGCAAAGGCCACCATCGTCACCGCCAATAATCAGACCGAAAGCTGTGCCATTGACCTGCTTGAGACCGATATGGTGGTCCGCGCGACAGCGGGAGACCGCATCCCCGTGGACGGTATTATCCTCAGCGGCAGCTCTGATGTTGATACCAGTCTGGTTACCGGCGAAACCCTGCCGCTGCGGGTTGGCTCCGGGGATCAGGTTTTTACCGGCACCCTGAATATCAGCGGCCCGCTTGACATCCGGGTGACCGCGCTCAGCGGCAAAACCCTGCTGGATGAAATTATCGGCCTGATGGAAACCGCCGAACAGGGCCGGGCCAAATATGTCCGTCTCGCCGACAAGGCTGCCCATATTTATGCCCCGGCGGTTCACCTGCTGGCGCTGACCACTTTTCTCGGCTGGATGGTTTTCAGCACCGTTGGCTGGCAACACGCTCTGGTTACCGCCATTGCGGTGCTGATCATCACCTGCCCCTGCGCTCTGGGTCTGGCGGTGCCGGTGGTCCAGATTGTCGCCTCAAGCCGCCTGTTTAAAAGCGGCATTCTGGTCAAGGCTCCGGACGGTCTGGAGCGGCTGGCGGAAATTGACACCGTCATTTTTGACAAAACCGGCACCCTGACCCGGGGGCAGCCGGAAATTACCAACGGGGACGCTATTGACCCGGCGACGCTGGCGCTGGCGGCAAGCCTCGCCACCGGCTCGACCCATCCGCTGTGCCGGGCGGTGATTTCTGCCTGCCGCAGCCGGGATATCCCGGTCATTGCCGCCACCGCCCCGCTGCGTGAAGAACCGGGCATGGGCCTCGAAACCACCATCAATAATCAGCGGATTCGCCTGGGCAATCGTGACTGGTGTCAGGTTGCCGCCCCCCGTGA
>JAADGA010000009.1 GCA_013152615.1 Alphaproteobacteria bacterium | reverse complement strand
CGGGAAAAACCTCTCCAGACCCGAATATCCTTGTTATAAACCCGGCCAAAGGCATAGAGCGCATAGATGAATATGCTGATATTCATAATCCAGTAGGCGATTAAAAGTCCGATTTCCTGATGATAAAAGTAAAAAAATATAACGGCGGCGACTAACAGGACGTAAGGCTCGACAATGCTTTTCGCCGTGACCTCATAGCGCATATTGCGGGCCACTCTGGTGGCGGTTAACAGCATTTCGGTCAGGGCATAGACAAGGGCTGTCGGCAACAGAAAAAATACCCCCCGGGCCATGTCGCCGGGGAAAAATGAAAACAGGACATCTTTCCATATATAAATGGGAATAATGAGGGCAGTACCAATAGTAAAACAGGCGATCATCGCGGTAACGACGCTGTTATAAATACCGGTTTTGTCCCCCCGGTGCAGATCATCATTGAGGAAATGAAACAACGATCTTCTGAAGCCGAACAGGATAACCACGGTTAAGGTCTCTACAATGGTTACGGCGAAAAGATACTGGCCGAATATTTCCTTGCCATAGAGCAGGGCAACAACAAAAAGAAACGGCAGTCGTGCCCCGAGCCGGATAATGAATCCAAACAGATTCGCCGTCGCTCCTTTCAACAGGTCTCGCTGATTATTTTGTGGTGTATGCGGTGATAACTCAGTCAATTCGGGTCCATTAATCATATTTCTTGATTTTAAAATCCTTACCTTTTGCAGTATATATAGTCCCTGATATGATTTTTCCTAGACTCTATGGTTATTAAATCCTCCATAGTCATTAAATCCGGCCCTTTTATGATTAACGCGACGATACCCATTGCCGAAAAAATTATAGGCGACAACGTCTGTGGCGGACTATAATTCACGCTCAGCCTGCGCACCGGCTGAATATATCGTCAATGTCATACCAAGTGTATATTATGTTGGCACGGGAGGCAGGGGAAAATAATATATGAACCGGCTAAAGCCACTTTCCACATGAATTATACAAACAAACCAATGTGTTATAAAAAACAAATGGCGGAGAGGGTGGGATTCGAACCCACGATGGGCTTGCACCCACGCCGGTTTTCAAGACCGGTGCATTCAACCGCTCTGCCACCTCTCCATACTCGGGATTGCCAGGCTGAATACGCATGACAACAGGATTTAGCCGATCACCCCCAAGAGGTCAAGAAATTAAACCGGACGGTGGCAAAAAATGTCTTTATATTGTTATCATTTGCCGACATTATAGCTCATGATTCAAATATCGGGACGGCTTCCTGTCGGTCAGATCAAGGTATAAAAGACGTGAGCAAAAGCATAATTCTGGTTATTCTAATATTTTTTTCCCTGCCGAACGCGACGGGTTGGGCTACTGAAACCGGAAAAAAAATTACCCGACAAGATATTACAGCGAAAAATCCGCAATCTTTTTCCGACTGGCTGATTGATCTTAGAAAGGATGCGCTGGCCAGCGGAATTTCCGGTCAGACCTTTGACAAGGCCTTTGCCGGGGTAACCCTTGATCCCAAGGTCATTCGGCTGGATCGGCGCCAACCCGAATTTACCCAGACCTTTTCCCGGTATATCGCCCGCCGTGTCAGTCCGGCGCGGATAAAGCGGGGCCGGGAAATGGTCGCTAAAAATGCCCAAACCCTACAGAAGGTATCCCGGAAGATCGGGGTGCAACAGCGCTTTATCGCCGGTATCTGGGGTATGGAAAGTAACTTTGGCCATTTTTCCGGCGGCTATAGCGTAATCCGTTCGCTGGCAACACTGGCCTATGACAGGCGCCGTAACCGTTATTTTCGCAGTCAGTTGATCAAAGCGCTGGATATCCTGCAACAGGGTCATGTCGCCCAAAAAGATTTCACAGGCTCATGGGCCGGGGCGATGGGGCAGGGGCAGTTCATGCCGTCAAGCTTTTTCGCCTATGCCTATGATTTTGATGGCGATGGCAAAAAGGACATCTGGAATGATACCTCGGATGTTCTGGCCTCTATCGCCAATTATCTGAAAAAACATGGCTGGCAGGAAAACCGTACCTGGGGACGCGCGGTCACATTGCCCAAGGATGTTGATGCTCTGTGGGCACAGGTCAAACAAACCGGAAAGATTAAATCCTGTCGCCGGGCGCTGAAGGATCACAGTCGGCGGCTGACCCTCGCCGCATGGCAAAAACTTGGGGTCAGAACCATCTATGGCCAGAATCTGCCCAAGGTCAGCGACCCGAATTTTACCGCCTCTCTGGTGATGCCGGCGGGCAGAAACGGGCCGGCCTTCCTGACCTATCAGAATTTTCGGGCAATATTGAGCTATAACTGTTCAAATTTTTATGCGCTGGGCGTCAGCTTGCTCGCGGACAAACTGAAATGATCTTTTTACGCAATATTGTGATTACCGGTTTTATCTTCGGGCTTGCGGCCTGTAGTCCCGCTCTGCGCCACTATACCACATCGACGCCGACGAACCCGGCATACAAGGTCGGCAAACCCTATGAAGTGGCCGGAAAAATCTATCGCCCGGTTTATGATCCCCATTATGACAGAGTCGGGCTGGCCTCATGGTACGGGGCAAAATTTCACGGACGCCGGACCGCAAACGGCGATATTTTTAATATGAACGCCCTGACGGCGGCGCACACCACGCTACCGATGCCGAGCTATGTCCGGGTGACCAATCTGGAGAATGGCCGCTGGTTGATATTAAAGATTAATGATCGTGGTCCTTTCGTCGGCAACCGCCTGATTGATGTATCGCGACGGGCGGCCCAGTTGCTCGGGTTTGAGAAAAAAGGCGTGACCAGAGTGAGGGTACAGGCGGTGAATGGACCGCAGGGTCAGTTGCCACAGCAAATTCAGGCCCGGAAAAAACCGCCACCGCCACCGGTGACGGCTGCTGTTCAGGTAATGGCGGCGGGCAAGCCTGCCGAACCGGTCAGAAGCGACAGCCCCCGGCAGAATAATGTCGATAAAAAGATATATATCCAGATCGGGGCCTTTGCCGACCGGGGCAATGCGCTGAAAACTGCTGATTCTATTGACCATATCAGCCCGGCAAAGATTGACAGGGTGGATATAAATGGTCAAAAGCTCTATCGTGTCCGGGTTGGTCCGCAGGCCACGGTGAAATTAGCCGAGATTATCCTTGGCAGAATATTATCATTGGGTCACAATACGGCTCATATTGTACGGGATCATTAACTAATTTATTCAGGTCAGAAATTAACGTGATGAAAAATTACCTACTGAAAATTATATTGGGATTATCTTTGGCCCTGCCCGGAATTTTGCCGACGCAGGCCTTCCAGATCAGCACAGAAGCGAAACAGGCCATCATGCTCGAAGGGGCAACCGGCGCGGTTTTGTTCGAGCATAACGCCAACGAGAGAATGGCGCCGTCGTCGATGAGCAAATTGATGACGGTCTATCTGACCATGGAAAGATTGCGCGACGGCAATATCCGGCTTGATGATAAATTTGAGGTTAGCGACCATGTCTGGCGTGAATGGCGGTTGCGTGGATCAACCATGTTCCTGAAAGCCGGGCAGAAAGTTTCGGTTCGTGATTTGCTGCTCGGGGTTATCGTTCAATCCGGCAATGATGCCTGTGCTGTCCTGGCCGAGGGCATCGCCGGTTCCGAAAAAGCATTTATCGCGTTGAGTAACGAGAAAGCAAAGGAGCTGGGCCTGACCGGGTCTCATTTCGCCAATGTCAATGGCTGGCCCAACCCGGATCATTATATGACAGCACGGGATATCATAACACTGGCCCACCGGATCATTACGGATTTCCCGGAATATTATTCGATGTTCAAGGTGAAGAAATTTACTTTTAACGGCATCACCCAGCCTAATCGCAATCCGGTGCTGTATAATATGCCGTCCGCAGATGGCATGAAAACCGGCCATACTGAAAAGGGCGGCTATGGCATTGTTGCTTCGGCTGTGCAAAATGGTCGTCGGCTGATATTGGTGCTTAACGGCCTCAAAAGCAAACGCGCCCGTGGCCGTGAAGCCAAACGGCTGTTAAATTACGGTTTCAGGAATTTCAGCGTTTATCCGCTGTTCAAGGCGGGGGACACGGTCGATAGCGCCAATGTCTGGCTCGGTAAAAAGGCCAGGCTGCCGCTGGTGGTCAATCAGAATGTGATCCTGTCCATAAGTCGTCAGGACCGGCGGAGATTAAAGGTCAGGGTCGTTTATACCGGGCCCATTCCGGCACCGATTGTCAAGGGACAGCCGGTGGCTATGCTCGAAATTTCGGCCCGGGATATGAAACCGCTGGAATTCCCGCTGGTCGCCGGGGCAAGCATTGCCAAACTGGGTGGTATCAGCCGGTTAAAGGCAGCCTTTAATTATCTTTTGATGGGCTCGGCGGTCAGTGAATGATGACGTGAACAACCCCCCGGGAAAATTTATCAGCTTTGAAGGGGGGGAAGGCGTCGGCAAATCGACTCAGGTCGCATTGTTACGGCGCCGTCTGGCCGAACTGGGCATTCCGGTTATGCTGACGCGTGAGCCGGGCGGGGCACCGGGGGCCGAAGAAATCCGTCGGCTTTTGCTCACCGGCACGCCCGACAAGTGGGACCCCATGACCGAAGTCCTGCTGTTTTATGCTGCAAGGGTGGATCATCTCAACCGGACTGTCCTGCCAGCCCTTGGCCGGGGAACATGGGTGATAACCGATCGCTACGCCGATTCAACCATTGCCTATCAGGGGGCCGGACACGGGTTGGATGTGGCGGTTGTCGATGAAATTCACCGGATCGCTACCGGTGACTTCTGGCCTGATCTGACGATTATTCTGGATGAAGACCCGGCCTTGGGGCTGAGACGGGCTATGGTACGGGAATCAACCATTGACAAAGAACAGCGTGAAGATCGTTTCGAGCAGATGACGGTGGAATTTCACCAGAATTTACGTCAGGCCTTCCTGAATATTGCCGGGCAAAATCCGGACCGGTGCCGGGTGGTCGCGGCGTCGGGCACAATTGCGGGCGTCGCCGGAGACATCTGGCAACAGGTCGCGACCGCATTTAGTCTTGATTAGGGAGGATTATGGCGGCAGGACAGGATAACAATATACCGGGGTCTGATCTTCCGGGGTCTGATCTTCCGGGATTTAATCTTCTGGGACATGACACCGCGGAACGGATATTTCTGGAGTCTTTTCGGGCCAACCGGTTGCATCATGCGTGGCTGATTACCGGCCCGCGGGGCATTGGCAAGGCGTCGCTGGCTCATAAAATCGCCCGTTTTCTGCTGCATAATCCGCCGAATGACCAGAGCGGTAATCCGCCGAATGACCAGAGCGATAATCCGGGCCTTTTTGCTGAGGAGCCAGTCGCGGATTCCCTTGCCACCGATCCAAATTCCCGTTGCAATAAGATCATTAGCGCAGGCGGGCATGGTGATGTGATCGTCATCGACCGGCAGCTCAATGAGAAAACCGGAAAGATGCGGGCCGAGATCATCATTGACGACGTGCGAAAATTACAGGGGTTTTTCGCCATGACCTCTCTGGATGGCGGCTGGCGGGTGGCAATTATCGACAGTGCCGATGAAATGAACCGTAATGCCGCCAATGCCTTGCTGAAGCTGTTGGAAGAGCCACCGAAGAATACTCTGCTTATTCTGGTGGCTCATGCCCCGGGAAGATTGCTGCCAACTATCCGTTCGCGTTGTCGGAAATTGCGCCTCAATCCGCTGTCCGCCGAAATAGTCGGTGACATTCTCCGCCGTAAATATCCGGATATTCCGCCTGATGAAATAGCGGGCTACGCCACCCTGAGTGACGGCAGTCCGGGGCTGGTGACTAACCTCATAGAATATCAGGGACTGGAGTTATATATTCAGTTGCTTGATATTCTTGCGACCCTGCCGCAACTGGATGTGCCGCTGGTTCACAAGCTTGCCGATGGTCTGGCGACCAAGAATGCCGAACAGAAATATATCCTTTTCTGTCAATTGCTAACCTCATTCATCAATCGCCTGATTCGTCATGTCGCCGCGATACAAAGCAATCGAAAAAGCCCGATAATACCGGCATTTGACGGCGAGACCGATCTGATGATCCGGCTTGGCCAGAGTTTTCCGCTTGATCAGTGGGGCGAGCTGTGGGAAAAGATAATCATCAAAACGGGTCGGATAAATCTGGATCGCAAACAGGTTGTCCTCAATATCCTGACCCTGTTAAACCAGAAGTTAAACCAGAAAAATTAAATACGGGTATATTCAGATTATGGCAAAAGCTGCCTTTTACATCACCACACCGATTTATTATGTCAATGATATTCCTCATATCGGCCATGCCTATACCACCCTGGCCTGTGATGTCATTGCCCGGTTCAAACGGCTTGATGGCTATGACGTTATGTTCCTCACCGGTACTGATGAACATGGTCAGAAGGTTGAGAAATCCGCTGCGGCCAAAAACAAGAATCCGCAGGAATTCTGTGACGAGGTTTCCGGGCGCTTTCGCGAACTCGCCAGATTCATGAATTTTTCCAATGATGATTTTATCCGCACCACCGAACAACGCCACAAAATTTCCTGTCAGGCGTTATGGCGGCAGTTGGAAGACAGTGGCAACATCTATCTTGATAAATACAGCGGCTGGTATTCGGTGCGGGATGAGGCCTATTACGCGGAAAATGAACTTGTCCCGGGCGAGAATGGCCAGAAACTGGCGCCAACCGGGGCCGCGGTGGAATGGGTTGAGGAAGAGAGCTATTTCTTTAAATTATCCGCCTGGGCCGATGATCTGCTGAAATGGTATCAGACGGTGCCGGCAACGGTGTTGCCGGTGAGCCGCAGGAACGAAGTCAGTAGTTTTGTCAAAGGCGGCCTCCGCGATCTGTCAATCTCGCGCACCAGTTTTTCATGGGGAATTCCCGTTCCCGGCAATGATAAACATATCATGTATGTCTGGATTGATGCGCTGGCCAATTACCTGACTGCGGCGGGGTATCCTGATGTTGACAGCGACCGGTTCCGCAAATTCTGGCCCGCCGATATTCATATGGTCGGCAAGGATATTCTGCGTTTTCACGCCGTTTATTGGCCGGCGTTTCTGATGGCCGCCGGAATTGAGCCGCCAAAACGGGTTTTCGCCCATGGCTGGTGGACCAATGAGGGGCGGAAGATTTCCAAATCCCTCGGTAATGTCATTGATCCCTTTGCCATTGTCGAGGAATTCGGCCTTGATCAGGTCAGATATTTCCTGATGCGCGAAGTGCCGTTTGGCAAGGACGGCGATTTTTCCCGCCATGCCATGATTGCCCGGATCAATTCAGACCTTGCCAATGATCTGGGCAACCTCGCCCAGAGATCGCTCAGCATGATTTTCAAGAATTGTGATCACAGGATTCCTGAATGTGGCGATTTAACCCCGGAAGATCAGGCAATACTGGTTAAGGCTGATACTCTGCTGGCGAACCTCCGTGAATTAATGGATTGTCAGAAAATCAACCGCACCGTGGAAGTTATCTGGAAACTGGTATCGGACTGTAACGGCTATTTCGCCGGTCAGGCCCCGTGGACGTTAAAGACCAGCGACCCGGCACGCATGGCAACGGTACTATATGTCACCGCTGAGGTGGTGCGCCAGATTGCTATCCTGACGAGCTTTATCATGCCGGATTCTGCGGCAAAATTACTTGACCAGCTTAATGTCGATGCCGATCAGCGCGGTTTTGACCAATTGGGACCGGTGGGCCGTCTCACCCCCGGGACAATGATAGACAAGCCGGAAGGCGTTTTCCCGCGCTATGTTGAAAAGGACCGGGACCAATGATTGTCGACAGCCATTGCCATCTGAATTACGGCACCATGACGGAAGATATGTCCGGCGTCATGGCCCGGGCGCAATCAGCAGGCGTTGAAACCATGCTGGCCGTTAATGCCCGGCTTAGTGAGTTCGATGACGTTCTTGCGGTGGCGGAAAAATATGACCATGTTTTTGCCACTGTCGGCAGTCACCCCCATGAGGCGGAAAAGGAGCCGGATGTCAGCGCGGACCAGTTGATTGAAAAAACCGGCCATGACAAAGTTGTTGCTATTGGGGAAAGCGGGCTTGATTTTTATTATGATTATGCGCCGCGCGCGCTGCAGGAGAAAAATTTCCGCGCCCATATTGCCGCCGCCCGCGAGACCGGTCTGCCGTTGATCGTCCACGCCCGCGCGGCTGATGACCTGTGCCGCGAGATATTGCAGCAGGAAATGGGGCAGGGGGTTTTCCCGGCGGTTATTCACTGTTTTACCGCCTCACGGGAATTTGCCGAGGCCAGTCTGGAGATGGGGTTTTATATTTCAATTTCAGGAATTATCACCTTTAACAGCGCCAAAGACCTTCAGCAGACCGCGAAAATAATCCCGCTTGACCGATTGCTGATTGAGACCGACGCCCCCTATCTGTCGCCGGTACCAAAGCGGGGCAAAGCCAACGAGCCATCCTATGTTAAATATACCGCCGAATTTCTCGCCGGATTACGCGATGAGCCTTATGAGGTGATGGCACAGGCCACGACAGATAATTTCTACCGCCTGTTTGCCAAAGCGACCCGGCCATGAAAATAACAATTCTCGGCTGCGGAACCTCAACCGGCGTGCCGAGAATAGGCGGCAAGTGGGGGGTATGTGACCCGGAAAATCCGAAAAACCGTCGCCGCCGGTCATCAATTTTTATTGAAGAAAAGAATGTAAAAATCCTTGTCGACACCACCCCTGATCTGCGGGAACAATGTCTTGATGCCGATATCAGCCATATCGACGGTGTGCTTTATACCCATGACCATGCCGATCATACCCATGGCATTGATGATTTGCGGGCAATATCCCACATCATGGGCAAGCGGGTCGAGGCTTATGGCAATGCCCGCACCATAGCCGCACTGAAGAAAAAATTCGACTATATCTTCGCCAGCAAAACCGGTTATCCGGCCATCCTTAACGCCAATGTAATAACGCAGAATAACTTTTTTATCGGCTCGGTCCCGATTCAGTCCTTTGACTTGATCCACGGTAATTCAATAACATTGGGTTTTCGTTTAAACAAAATGGCTTACACCACAGACTTTAAGGCGATAGCTGAAGGTAGCGAAGCCTGTTTACAGGGTCTTGACCTGTGGATTATTGATGCCCTGCGGCCACAGCCGCACCCGACCCATTCACATCTGGCGCAATCGCTGGAGCTGATTGAGAAATTCAAACCCGGATGTGCCATCCTCACCCATATGACCGGGGATATGGATTATGAAACCCTGAGAGCAACCCTTCCCGCCACTGTCGTCCCCGCCTATGACGGCATGGTTATTGATATATAGGGTTAGCATGGATTACAGCCGCCGAAATATCATATTGCTGTTTTCCAGTCAGGCGGTGGCGCTGACATCAACGATAACCATCCTGACATATTCGGCACTGGTGGGGGAGATGCTTACCGGCAGCACTGGACTGGCGACTATTCCGGCGGCCACGGGTTTGGTGGCGGCGGCATTGACCGCCTATCCGGCCTCGATGTTTATGAAAAGATTTGGCCGTCGCCGGGGGTTTCAATTGGGGGCAATCTTTGCCCTGATCGCCGGGTTGCTGACTTTTTACGGCATTTTCACCGCTAATTTTATTATCTTTACCCTTGGGGTCATGGCCCACGGGGTTTTTCAGGCCTTTTTCGCCTTTTACCGTTTTACCGCGCTGGAAATTACTGCGCCCCGTATGCATAAACAAGCGCTATCCTATGTTCTGGCCGGTGGCCTGCTGGCCGCGGCGGTTGCCCCGACGATGGCGCGGTTTTTTGAACGGCATTTTTATCTGCCGATAGAATATGCCGGAACATATCTGCTGGTGGTATTCCTGAGCCTGCTGACATTATTGTTATTATCATTCCTGAAATTTCCGGAAACGGTGGTTCAACAGGAGAAGGACAATATAGTAGGGGTGCCTCAACCGACATTATGGCAGGTGGTGAACAGACCGGCCTTTTTATGTGCCAGCCTGAATGCTGCCGGCGCTTATCTTGTCATGTCCTATATCATGGCCTCATCCACATTGGAAATTGTCGAATATGCCGGATTTAAGGTCAATGATGCCGCCAGTATCATCCAGTGGCATGTGGCGGCCATGTTCTTACCGGCATTTTTCTCCGGGTCATTAATCGCCCGTTTCGGAACGATCAAAATACTGTCAGTCGGGATAGCAAGTCTAGCTTTATCGGCATTATTTGCCTTGCAGGGGCTGGAGCTGGTTAATTTCTACGGCACCTCGATGCTGATCGGCCTCGGGTGGAATTTTACCTTCACTGCCGGGACGATATTGCTCGGCAGTGCCTATAGCCCTGCGGAAAAAGCCCGGGTTCAGGGCATTAACGACTTTATCGTCAATGGCCTGACGGCGGTCGCGACCCTCTCTTCCGGTTACCTGCTGGCGACTATTGGCTGGATGAATATGAACAGACTGGTCTTTGGCATTGTCTTTTTAATGATCATCGGAACCGTCTGGTATGTCCGCCATACCCGAAAGATATCGGGGCCAGAAATATCCTGAGTATTTATTTTATTAATGTTAACTTAATAAGTATAACATAATTTACCAAAAGATAATAAAATAAGACACTATACAGGATTGGTAACGATGATATCTGCGTCCGTTGGCAACACAGTAAATCCTC
>JAADGA010000008.1 GCA_013152615.1 Alphaproteobacteria bacterium | reverse complement strand
TTTATAGTCTGGTATGGAGCGGCATGGATGAGCAGCGGTATGGAAATAGGGTTCGAGCGCATGCTTAATGCCCTGAAGGCAGTGGGTGAAGAAACCCGGCTGCGCATATTGGCGCTCTTTCGCAGCGGCGAGCTGACGGTGACGGAGCTGGTGACAATATTACGCCAAAGTCAGCCCCGGGTTTCCCGGCATTTGAGATTACTGTGCGAGGCCGGACTGCTGGAACGTTATCGGGAGGGAACATGGATATTTTACCGTCTGGCGGAAGGCGGAGCCGAGGGTGCACTTGCCCGGGCAATTATAGAATATATCCCGTTTTCTGCGCAGATACTGCGCCATGATGCGGAGCGTCTGGCCGAGATCAAGGAGGGACGCAAGGGCAAGGCCCGGCGATATTTCCGGGAAAATGCCGCCGATTGGGACCGTATCCGCTCGCTCTATGTCTCCGAAGGCGATGTCGAAAAGATCCTGCTAGAGGTCACCGCTGATATGAAAATTGATGATTTTCTTGATGTTGGCACCGGCACCGGCCGGATATTGGAGGTTTTCGCCGACCGGATTGGCCGCGGCACCGGGATTGACCTCAGCCGGGAAATGCTGGCGATTGCCCGGGTCAATCTGGAGAAATCCAACCTGCATAATTGTCAGGTCCGTCAGGGCGATATGTATGACCTTGCGCTGGCAAGCGGCTCCATCGACCTGATCCTGATCCATCAGGTGTTGCATTTCGCCGATGACCCGAGTGCGGCGCTCAGGGAAACAAGCCGGTTGCTCCGGGTGAATGGCCGGGTGATTATTGTTGATTTCGCCCCGCACACCCTCGAATATCTGCGTGATGAACATGCCCATCGTCGACTGGGTTTCAAGGATGAGGACGTCATTGGCTGGCTGGATAATGTCGGTCTGGCAAGTGATCCGGTGATCCATCTGAAGGGGCAGTCGCTCGACCTGTCAATCTGGGTCGCCAATAAAAAGCAATGATTAAAATAAAATTGAGAAAACAGCGTGATTAAAATGACCAATGCAGACCTGCTGAGTCCCAGTCTTTTTGCGGCCGAGGCAAAGGATATCAACGTTTCTTTTGAGTTTTTTCCCCCAAAAACCGACAAAATGGAAACGGCTTTGTGGGCGAGTATTGCAAGCCTTGCCCCGTTGCAGCCGAAAATGGTTTCGGTGACCTATGGCGCTGGCGGCAGCACCCGCGCCCGCACCCATGCCACTATTTCACGGATATTGACGGAAACCGGTCTGGTGCCGGCGGCCCATCTGACCTGCGTTGGCGCCAGCCGGGGCGAGGTTGATGATATTGCCCGGGAATATTGGGATATGGGGGTGCGTCATATTGTCGCCCTGCGCGGGGATATGGCACAGGCTGGCCAGGCGTATCAACCCCATGCCCAGGGCTATGTCAATGCGGCTGATCTGGTTGCCGGTCTCAAAAAAATAGCGAATTTCGAGCTGTCGGTCGCGGCTTACCCCGAAGGCCACCCGGATTCTGCAAGCCCGGCGGCGGATATTGATAACCTCAAGCGCAAAATAGATGCCGGTGCCGATCAGGCCATCACCCAGTATTTTTTTGATGTTGATATGTATTTCCGCTTTATCGACCGGGTGCGGGCGGCCGGAATCACGGTGCCTGTCATTCCCGGTATCATGCCGGTGACCAATTTTACCCAGACCCGCAATTTTTCCGCCCGTTGCGGCACCAGCGTACCAAAATGGCTGGAAACCCTGTTTGACGGTCTTGACGATCGCCCGGAAATCAGGCGCTATGTCGCGGCAACGGTGGCGGCGGAACACTGTATGCGTCTCTATCAGGGCGGGGTGCGCAATTTCCATTTCTATACTCTGAACCGATCGGAACTCACCACCACCATATGCCATTTTCTGGGGATCAGACCCAGGGGAGAAAACCAATGACCACTATTTTACAACAGGCCCTGAAGAGCCGGATACTGATTCTGGACGGGGCGATGGGCACCATGATCCAGCGTCACCATCTGGATGAAGCCGCCTATCGCGGGGCACGATTTAAGGACTGGAAACAGGACGTCAAGGGCAATAATGACCTGTTGAGCCTGACTCAGCCCGATATTATCAAGGATATTCACCGGCAGTATTTCGCCGCCGGTGCCGACATGGTCGAGACCAATAGTTTTAATTCCACCCGGGTGTCGCAGTCGGATTATGGCATGGAGGCGCTCGCCTATGAGTTAAATCAGCAGGGGGCGCGCATTGCCCGTGACGTCGCCGATGAATTCAGCGCGCGTACGCCCGGCAAGCCGCGTTTTGTCGTCGGTACCCTCGGGCCGACCAGCCGCACCGCCTCGCTGTCGCCGGACGTGAGTAACCCGGCCTTTCGCAACATCACTTTCGATGAACTGGTGGAAAATTACACCGAGGCGACCCGGGGCCTGATTGACGGTGGTGCCGATATTATCATGATCGAGACTATTTTTGATACCCTGAATGCCAAGGCGGCGATTTTCGCGGTGAAGCAGATCTTCGGCGAGATGAATGTTGAACTGCCGATCATGATCTCGGGTACGATTACCGATGCCTCGGGCCGCACGCTGTCGGGGCAGACGCCGGAGGCCTTCTGGTATTCCGTGCGCCACGCAAATCCGCTCAGCATCGGTTTCAACTGTGCGCTCGGCGCCAAAGACCTGCGTCAGCATATCGTTTCGATCGCGAAGATTGCCGAGTGTCATATTTCCGCCCATCCCAATGCCGGTCTGCCCAATGAAATGGGTGAATATGATGAAAGCCCGGCTGATATGGCGCTTCAGCTAAAGGAATGGGCGACCAGTGGTCTGGTTAATATTATTGGCGGCTGTTGCGGTACGGAACCCGGTCATATCACCGCCATAGCCGAGGCGGTTTCGGGGGTACCCCCGCGCCGCATCCCCGAAGTTGACCGTCATATCCGGCTTTCGGGGCTGGAACCATTTGAGGTGATACAGCAATGAAAAAAAATTCAATTTTTATTAATATCGGCGAACGAACCAATATTACCGGCTCGGCCAGATTCAAGAAGTTGATTATGAATGGTGATTTTGCCACGGCCCTTGATGTTGCCCGCCAGCAGGTCGAGGCCGGGGCCCAGATCATCGATATCAACATGGATGAGGCCATGCTTGACAGCGAGCAGGCGATGGTGACCTTCCTCAATCTGATTGCGTCCGAGCCGGATATTTCCCGGGTGCCGGTGATGATCGACAGTTCCAAATGGTCGGTGATTGAGGCCGGACTTAAATGTGTTCAGGGCAAGGCGGTGGTCAACAGTATTTCGATGAAAGAGGGCAAGGAGCTTTTTATCCATCATGCCCGGCTGATTCGGGATTACGGGGCGGCAGCGGTGGTTATGGCCTTTGATGAACAGGGGCAGGCGGATACGCTTGAACGTAAGATAGAAATCTGCACCAACAGCTATAATATTCTGGTCAATGAGGCTGATTTTCCGCCGGAAGACATTATTTTTGATCCCAATGTGTTTGCGGTTGCAACCGGCATTGACGAGCATAATAATTACAGTGTCGATTTTATCGAAGCAACCCGAATAATCAAGCAGACCTTGCCCTATTGTCATATTTCCGGCGGGGTCAGCAATGTGTCCTTCTCGTTCCGCGGCAATAATCCGGTGCGTGAAGCGATGCATAGTGTCTTTCTTTATCATGCGATCGCGGCGGGGTATGGATATGGGCATTGTCAATGCCGGACTGATTACGGTTTATTCGGAAATTGATGCTGAATTGCGGGTGCGGGTTGAGGATGTGATATTGAACCGGCGCAATGATGCCACTGACCGGCTGCTCGAAATTGCGGAACGTTTCCGTGGCGAAAAGGGGGTTCAGATTGTTGAAGACCTGAGCTGGCGTGAAAAACCGGTGACAGAACGGCTGTCGCACGCGCTGGTCAAGGGCATTACCGGCTATATCGAGCAGGATACCGAAGAGGCGCGCCAACAGTTTGATCAGGCGCTTGAGGTGATCGAAGGGCCGTTGATGGACGGCATGAATGTGGTTGGTGACCTGTTTGGTTCCGGCCAGATGTTCCTGCCGCAGGTGGTAAAATCGGCGCGGGTGATGAAACAGTCGGTGGCGTATCTGCTGCCGTTCATTGAGGCGGAAAAGGCCAAATCAGGCGATATCAGCACCAAGGGCAAGATCCTGATGGCGACGGTCAAGGGCGATGTCCATGACATCGGCAAAAATATCGTCGGCGTGGTGTTGCAATGTAATAATTACGAGATTGTTGATCTCGGGGTGATGGTGCCTTATGACAAAATCCTGAAAACCGCTATTGAGGAAAAGGTTGATATTATCGGCCTGTCGGGCCTGATTACGCCGTCGCTTGAGGAGATGGCCCAGGTCGCCAGTGAAATGCAGCGCGAGAATTTTGATATTCCGATGATGATCGGCGGGGCGACAACCTCGAAAATTCATACCGCGGTTAAAATTGCGCCGAATTATAATCATCCGGTGATTCATGTGCTTGATGCCTCACGCGCGGTCGGGGTCGCGAGCAACCTGCTCAGCAAAACCCTGAAAGATGACTATGTTGCCAAAGTCGCCAATGAGTATCAGGATATGCGGGACCGCCATGCACGGGGCAAAAAGAAACGCGACCGGATCACTATTGGCGACTGCCGGGACAATAGATTTCCGATCGACTGGGCAAATTATACCCCGCCAAAGCCCAGTTTCCTCGGGGTGAAATCTTTCAGGGATTATGATCTCGGGCGGCTGGTGAATATGATTGACTGGACACCGTTTTTCCGGACCTGGGAGCTGGCGGGCAATTATCCGAAAATTCTGCAGGACAAGGTTGTCGGCGAAATTGCCAGTAATTTATTTGCCGAGGCGGAAGCGATGCTGACATCGATTCAGGATGAGAAATGGCTGACGGCGCAGGCGGTAATCGGCTTCTGGCCAGCCAATGCCGTCGGTGATGACGTCGTGCTTTATAGCGATGACAGCCGGACGGATATTATCGAAACGGTGCCATTCCTGCGTCAGCAGATCAGGAAACGCCAAGGCAGCTATAATATGTGCCTTGCCGATTTTGTCGCCCCCGAAAGCAGTGGCAAAGCCGACTATTTCGGCGGTTTCGCGGTGACGGCGGGTATTGGCATTGATGAAAAGATACAGCAGTTTCAGGCTAAATTCGATGATTATAGTTCTATCCTGTTGAAATCCCTCGCCGACCGGCTGGCGGAGGCCTTCGCCGAACATATGCATCAGCTGGTACGGACGGAATATTGGGGCTATGCGCCCGATGAAACGCTGACCAATGAGGAAATTATCCGTGAGCGCTATGACGGTATCCGCCCGGCACCGGGCTATCCGGCGTGCCCGGACCATACCACTAAACCGACGCTGTTCACGTTGCTGGATGCCACCAAAAATGCCGACATAGTCCTGACCGACAGTATGGCGATGATGCCGGCGTCATCGGTATCGGGCTATTATCTCAGTCATCCGAAGGCTCAATATTTCGGCATTGGCAAGATCGGAGAAGATCAGGTCGCAGATTATGCCCGCAGACGAAATGTGGACATTAATCACGTCAAACGCTGGATTGCCAGTAATATTATTTAGGTCCACAGACCCTAGACCCTGTCGCCGACGAAGGGGTTGGTTTTGCGTTCCGCGCCGAAGCTTGACATCGGGCCGTGGCCGGAGATGAAGCGGGTGTTGTCGCCGAGCGACCACAGTTTTTCCCGGATTGATTTGATCAGGGTGTTATGATCGCTGCGCGGAAAGTCGGTGCGGCCAATCGAGCCTTGAAACAAGACATCACCGACGAAGGCAAAACCGGCCTTCTTCTCATGAAAAATCACATGGCCCGGGGTATGGCCGGGGCAGGAATAGACATCCATAGTGATAGTGCCGAAGGATATTTTATCCCCCTCCTCAAGCCACTGATCCGGGGTAAATGTCCGGCCCTCCGGCAGGCCATAAGCCCGGCAATTTTCCGGAATCTGCTCAATCCAGAACTTGTCCTGTTTCCCCGGCCCGATGATCGGCACGCCCAGACGTTCGGACAGCTCCGCCGCGCCGCCGGCATGGTCGAGATGGCCGTGGGTAATCAGGATTTTTTCGACCGCAACCCCGTATTTGTCGATTGCCGCGATAATGCGGTCGACATCGCCGCCCGGGTCGATCACCGCGGCCTTCATCGTCTGATCGCACCAGACCAGGCTACAATTCTGTTCCAACAGCGTCACCGGAATGATCTTGACTTTTAGCATAACCTTCAGTCTTCCGGTGACCGGGCATCAATCGCGAGCGCATGCACCGGCCCGGCCATCTCCTGTTTCAGGATATGGTAGATTTCCCGCTGACGGGCGAGGCGGCTTTTGCCGGTAAAATCGGCGGAGACCAGATAAAGCCGGAAATGGCTCTCGCCGCCCGGCGTGGCTCCGGCATGGCCCGCATGCTTATCTGACTCATCAACCAGCTCAAGCGCACTGATTGTCAGGCTGGCCCGTAATTTCTGTTCAATGATTGCTGCAACATTCATAACTATAATCCACTTTTTAATACTTGACGAAACTGCCACAATGAACCACATAAGGAAAGAAGATAAGTTAAATACGGGTAGATATTATGACCGCCATACCAACCACACCGGCCGAAAAAGGGCTGCCGGATATTAAAATAAATGTCCGTCAGGTCTTCGGTATCGACAGTGATATAGAGGTCCCGGGCTTTTCTGAAGCCACCGACCATGTTCCCGAAATGGATAATAGTTATATTTTTGACCATGATACCACCCTCGCCGGGGTTTTGCCTATAACCGGCGGGTGATGGTGCAGGGCTATCACGGTACCGGCAAATCGACCCATATCGAACAGATTGCCGCCCGGCTCAACTGGCCGTGTGTGCGGGTCAATCTTGACAGTCACATCAGCCGTATCGACCTTGTGGGTAAGGATGCGATCGTGCTGAAGGACGGGGTTCAGGTGACCGAATTTCAGGAAGGTATCCTGCCGTGGGCGGTGCAGAGCGCGACCGCACTGGTGTTTGATGAATATGACGCCGGACGGCCGGATGTGATGTTTGTCATCCAGCGGGTGCTGGAGGTTGCGGGCAAGATGACACTGCTCGATCAGAATAAAGTCATTCATCCCCATCCGTCATTCCGGCTGTTTTCGACCACCAACACCATTGGCCTTGGCGATACCTCCGGGCTTTATCACGGTACCCAGCAGATCAATCAGGGCCAGATGGACCGGTGGAATATTGTCACCACCCTTAATTATCTGCCGCACGAGGTCGAGGAAAGTATCGTTCTGGCGAAATTGACGACCTTGCAGAATAAAAAAGGCCGGAAGCTGATCGCCCAGATGGTGCAGGTCGCCGACCTGACCCGCAGCGGCTTTATCAACGGCGATATTTCAACGGTTATGTCGCCGCGAACGGTGCTGACCTGGGCCGAAAATCTGGAAATTTTCAAGGATATTGCCTTTGCCTTCCGCCTGACCTTCCTCAATAAATGTGATGAGCTGGAACGGCCGGTGGTCGCGGAATATTATCAGCGCTGCTTTGGTACGGAGCTGCCGGAATCCGCCGTTTTCCCCGTGCCTCAACCGGAATAGAGGCGGGTCATTTGATGCCCACCAGAAAATCACTTTATCGGCTGGACCAGTTCAAGCATGCGGTGTCATCGACCGTCCGCGCCATTGCCGAAAAGTCTGAACTTGACGTCAGCTTCGGTGCGGAGACCAGTGATATTTCAGGCCGCGCGGGCCAATTGCCGATCATTTCGGCTGAGATGGCACCGGCAGAGGTGGCCAAAGTCCGGGGGGTGGGCGATGCCTATGCCCTCAGGCGGCGCTATCATAATGACCGGGTGCATGAGAAATATGCCCCCGAACATAATCCTCTGGCCCAAAAAGTCTATGAGACCATGGAGCAGGCCCGGGTTGAAGCCATCGGGGCAACCAGAATGCCCGGTGTTGCCCGTAATCTCGAAGCCACGCTTGAGGATTATTACGCCAACAACCGCCTGAACCTGTCGCAGAATACCGGGGACACCCCCTATGGTGATATCCTCCGGCTGCTGGTGCGTGAGCGCCTGACCCACCGTCATCCGCCAGCGGCGACCCATAAAGTCATCAACCAGTTTCGCACCCCGATTGAATCAAAGGCCGCCCGCCATCTGGACGCGCTGATTGATCATATTGACGATCAGGAGGCCTTTAGCCGCCTGAGCCGGAAAATCATTGCCGACCTTGATCTGGCCGAGGATTATGACGAGGCGGGCGATGGCGGGTCCTCAAACGCCCGGGAGGATCCTGAAGATCAGCAGATCGATGATGATAACAGCGGCAGCGAAGAAGAAGACGGCACCAGCGGTGACGAAGACGGGGACAATACTGCGGACAGCAGCGACAGCAGCACCCAACCGGGGGATAGCGCCGCCGACCTGACCGAGGATATGATCACCGATATGATGGCGGAAGCTGCTGCCGAAAAAGCCAAAGCCGCCTTTGACCCCGACAATCCCGCCACCGGTCAGGGGCCGCAATATGCAATTTTTACCACCGAATATGACGAGATTATCCCGGCAGAAGACCTGTGCGATGCCGAGGAACTTGCTTTTCTGCGCCGCAATCTGGACCAGCAGCTCAGCGGTCTTCACAGTGTGGTCTCCAAACTCGCCAATCGCCTGCAACGAATGCTGATGGCCCAGCAGCGGCGGTCATGGGATTTTGATCTCGAGGAAGGCATGCTTGATACCAGCCGCCTGACCCGGGTGGTGACCAGTCCGCTTCATGCGCTGTCGTTCAAGGTGGAAAATGACACTGACTTCAAGGATACCGTGGTCACTCTGCTGATTGATAATTCAGGCTCCATGCGTGGCCGGCCAATAACCATAGCCGCCATGTGTGCCGATATTCTCGCCCGCACACTGGAACGCTGCGGGGTCAAGGTCGAAATACTCGGCTTTACGACAAAAGCATGGAAAGGCGGCAAAAGCCGTCTCCAATGGCTGGAAAATAACAAGCCGCCGCAACCGGGGCGGCTGAATGATTTGCGTCACATCATCTATAAAACCGCCGACAGCACGTGGCGGCGGGCGCGTAATAACCTCGGGCTGATGCTGCGCGAAGGATTGTTGAAAGAAAATATTGACGGCGAATCGCTGCTGTGGGCTCATAGCCGCCTCAGCAGCCGGACCGAGGAACGGCGGATCATGATGGTGATTTCCGACGGTGCGCCGGTCGATGACAGTACCCTGTCGACCAACAGCGCCAATTACCTCGAAGACCATCTGCGCGCCGTGATCGACTGGATTGAAAAACGCTCATCGGTGGAATTGCTGGCAATCGGCATCGGCCATGATGTCACCCGTTATTATCACAAGGCAATCACGGTCATGGATGCGGAACAGCTCGGCAGTGCGATCACGGAACAGCTTTCGGAGCTGTTTGACAACAAAAGTCGAAAAACCCGCTGAGCGAGAGCATTACCGGCCCCCGCTACCGGCACCCTACCGGCACCCCCCCCTGCCTGATAAATATTCGGCAGCAGAATAGTCGGCAACATCTTTCCCAAAATGAAACAAATAGTTAACAAACTGTAAAGAATTTGTTACAGTCCGGTCATTATTGCCGGGATGTTTCTGGGCAATAAATATCTAACCTGTTGCAATAGAACAAAAAAAATATTTTGGCCCATAAATTGCTTTCATATCAGGACAGGTCACTATCGACGACATAAACTAAAAATAACAGGGAACAGGTGAAATGTTTAACAAACTGCTTTTGATTGTTTTTGCGGCTATTATCGGGGCGATGATGTCGGTGGCGCAGGCCGATACCCGGGCGGAGGTCACCATTGAAACGGCACAGGCGGGAAGCCCTGCGGCGGAGCAGGGCGTTTGTAAAGTCCAATTTTACCTATGCCCATAATCTGTGCCTGTCACTGGCACAGCAGGGGATGCGCGATGCCCAGCTGGTGACCGGATTGCTGTATGTCTTTGGTCAGGGGACGGCGAAAAATCCGGAGCTGGCCAAATTATGGCTGCGCAAAGCTTCGCGTAACGGCAGCAAGGAAGCCCGGCAGGTTCTGATTGAATTTAATTTGAACGATTAGGCTATGGTTGAACTTTCACTGCCTTCACTCGCCGATATTCAGGCGGCGGCAGACCGCCTCAAGGCGGTAGCGGTGCGAACACCGCTGCTGGAATCCCTGCCACTGTCAACGCAGCTTGAGGCCCGGATATTTATCAAGCCGGAGAGTTTGCAGCGGGTCGGCGCGTTTAAATTTCGCGGGGCCTATAACCGGTTGAGCCAGTTGACGGCGGCGGAAAAAGATCGGGGCGTCGTGGCGTTTTCTTCGGGTAATCATGCCCAGGGGGTGGCGGCTGCCGCCGAAATTCTTAAAATAAAGGCAACCATTGTCATGCCGTCTGACGCCCCGGCGATCAAGCGGGACAATACGCTGTCTTATGGTGCCAAGGTGGTTGACTATGACCGGCAACGCGAGAGCCGGGAACAGATTGCCGCAACAATCGCCCGGGAAACCGGGGCGACGCTGGTCTCGTCTTTTGAAGATTTTGATGTCATCTGCGGTCAGGGCACCGCCGGGCTTGAGCTTGTTGAGCAGGGCCGGGCCGCCGGGGTGACTTTTGATCAATTCTATTGTCCGATTGGTGGCGGCGGCTTGATTTCCGGCTGTGGGACCGCAATCAAAGCCTTAAGCCCGGCAACAGAGATTCACGGGGTCGAACCGGCCGGGTTCGATGATGTCAAACGCTCTTTGCACGCCGGAAAACGCCTGACCAATTCCCGCAAGACCGGGTCGGTCTGTGATGCCCTGCTCAGCCCGTCATGTGGCCGCCTGACCTTTGCCATCATGCAGAAATATGTTGATTCTGTGCTGACGGTCAGTGATGACGAGGTGCTGCGGGCGGTGCGCTACGCGTGGGAAAATCTCAAGCTGGTGGTGGAACCGGGCGGCGTGGTGGCGCTGGCGGCACTGCTTGGCGGCAAGGTGGACGTCCGGGGCAAGACCGTGTGTCTGCTGCTTAGCGGCGGTAATGTTGATGCGGCGACCTTTACCCGGGCGCTTGAATTTTAGCGCACGGACATTATTGCTCCGGCGTGAATTGCGCTAGTGGCTAACCTGCCAGATTTCGCCATATTCCCGGAACATCCGGCTCTGGTCAAAATTGTCCTTAACATGTTTTTTGTTGGCCAGACCAAGGGTCTGTCTGAGCTTGCCGCTGGTGGCCAGTTCAATCAGGGCCGCGGCGAAGGCCTGATTGTTGCCCGCCGGGACGATATAGGGTTTGTTGGCACCGGGCAGCATAAATTTGACATCGCCGACATCAAGACCGACGACCGGCAGCCCCGCCGCCATCGCCTGATTGACCGCGTTGGGCATCTGTTCGGTATCGGATGACAGCGCATATATATCCAGCCAGCCGAGGGCGAAGGCCGGATTATCAATATGCCCGGGAAGATATACCCTGTTCGTCAACTGGTAATCCGCAATCAATTGTTCAAGCCGGGGGCGCTCATTGCCCTCCCCCATGATAATCAGGCTGAATTCCTGGCCGGGGCAGGATTGGACAAGGTGATGAAAGGCGGTGATCAGACGGGGCAGATTTTTTTCCGGCCGCAGCGGCGTCATCGTTCCAATAACAATCTGGTTTTGTTTGTCAAAGCCGGCAATAATGCCTTTTTGCGGCGCGGTGCTGTAAAGTGCGCAGTCAACCCCGTTGGCTATATAGCGGATTTTGGCCTGCGGAATCTTCCAGTCCGCCCGGCAAATATCAACCAGCGTGCGCGAGGGCACGATAATGGCATTAATATTTCTCAGGGCAAGGCGGCGAAACCAGTTGCGCCGGGGCAGGGTAGCGGTCGCTTCCTCGGGACCAAAGCCGCTTTCCAGATGACAGTGCCGACAGACCGGGCGGATACTGTTGGCCAGCGCCCATTCGGTTGATCCCCAGTTATAGGTCAGCAGCAGATCAGGCTTTGTTCGCTGCAAAATTTTGCGGTAGTGGTGAATCCGGTGCAGGATGTTACCGTTGGCGACCGCACCAATATCCGGGATGTGATAGTCAACATCCGTGTTCAGGCGTGATTTACAACTGTAAACATTGTCGGTGGCGAGTAATGAGTGTCGCGCCTTCGGCCCAAAATGATTCATCAGGGCCGTAATCCGGATGGGAACCCCGCCGTGGGCAAAAGACGGAATCACATGGAAAATATGGGGAATGGATGCTTTTTGCGGTTTTTTTGCCGAGCCCGTCATGTGCTGTGTTGATTTTCCCGTTGTGAAAGCTGGTATATTATCTTTAATATGTCAGGGTAGATTAATTTATTTTTTAAAGAAAGACGATAATAGGGTATAGTTGTTAAAATCCAAGGATAAAAAAAGAGGGTGAAGCCGGTGTCAAGAAATTCAATATTTATTCTGCTGGGGGTGATTTCTGCGGGTGTCGCCTATTTCTTTTATCCGTCGTTTATCGCGCTGGTGCAATCGGCAATAGCGGAAAATCTGCCTCATGATTTCAGCCGGATGCTACAGAAGAATGATCTTGTCGTTTTCGCCGGATTTATCAGCCTGTTCGGGCTGTCATTTTTCCTGCTATATATTATTTTCCCGGTTTCCTATGTCTGGTATCACATCAATTCAGCACAGAATATCGTTGCGGCCCTGCCCGTGGCCAGTAATGAGCTGAAACGCACCAGCAAGCAAACATTCCTGTCCCAGCTAAAGGAGATGGGGTTTATCGGCAGACTTGCAAACAGCTACGGCGGCAGCCTTATTCAGGAAGCCGAACGGGAGGTCAGCGCGGAAACGCTGAAAAATATCCGCATTATAAAGAAAAATGTCAGCCGAAACAAGGACCGGAAAATAGTTGTTGCTCCGGTCAGGGCGACCATTTCTGCGGCGAAGATTTTTAATGTTGACAGCCTGCTGAATGATCATTTGTTATTAGGGTTTTTTAATATTTTTGCCTGGGTTATCGCGGCAACGGGAGCGATTATTTTCGGAATTTCCCAACTCTCCCCGGTCCAGACCGGCGGCGGACAGATCACGCTGATGCCCGCCATGCAACCGGGAATGGTTGCCCTGCTCTATTGTCTGGCCTCAGCGGTCATTATCTCCGGTGTCACCCGTCTGCTTGAGCTGGTGCTGGCGCAGAATTCCCGTTCCCTCGCCAGAAAAATAGATAATCTGTTCGATCACGGGCAATGGCAGCAGGACATAAAAGATCTTCAGTCCCACCTGCTGGATAATTCGGTGACAGAACAGATCGAAACCATCCTGCGGAACAGTTTTGACAAACCGGTACGGGAAATATCCCGGGCGATTAAATTGCTGGCGGCGGAACAGGAAAAGAAACTGAATAATATCCTGTTAAAAACGCTGGAGAATTTTACCGGAAATCTGGAAAAAAAATCGGCGACCAATACAGAAAAGCTGAATCAGGCGCTCAAAGATGCCACCGATAGCGCCGAGCTGATGAAAAAACAGCTTGTCGGGGCAAATTCCGATTTCTCCCGACAGATGGATAAACAGGCCACGACCATTGCCCGCCATCTTGCCAATATGCAGAAAGTGCTGACCAGCAGCGAAAAAACCACCCGGACCGGCAGTGAGAAACTCATAGCCACCCTGACCACAGAGGTTAACGCCACCTACGCGCAGCTTGATGATTTTATCAAAAGTAATTTGAAAAAGCTGGATGATCGACAGGCGAAAATAGACACGGCGCTGAATGATAAAAACAGCATCCTGAAAGATTTGCATAGCAGCGCCAAGGATCTGGGGACAATTTCCAATGCTTCCGGAATGCTGCTGGAGCGTTTTATCGCCCTGTCGGCGGAACTGGACAATCTGCTCAGGAAAAACGGGAAAAATAATCCCCCACAAAGCGACGGCAATATGGACCGGCTGAGCCAGCTCAGGCGGGCGATGATTGACCTGAAACAGGCCAATAGTGACCGCACCGGGAAATTACCCGAGATGTAAAATCCGCCAGCTACCGCATTAAAATTTTGCCTGTAAAATTCTGGCCTGTGGAAATCTGGCTTATAAAAATCTGGCCAGTATATCGCGGTAATTCCGGCTGACCTGTAATTTGGCCCCGCTTTCGAGCGTCAACTGATATTTGCCGCCGCTGGTTGGCTGGAGCTCGGTTACTTTGGATATATTGACAATGGTCGAGCGATGCACCCGCTGAAATAATTCAGGGTCCAGCCTTTTTGCCATGTTTTTCATGGTCTCCCGCAGGATATGGGTTTTGCCCTCGGCGTGAAGGCACATATAATCCCCCGCCGCATCAATCCATTCGATAGTGGCGACGACCAGTCGGGTTATCTGGCCGCGATCCTTGATATGCAGATGGGTTTCATACTGGTTTTCAAGCCCCAGATCCTGTGAATTGATAATCTCCGACAATTCAAGCGTTGGCGGACTGTCCAGAGACCGGATCAGGGTAATCAGCCGGGCATTCTGTTCAATGGTAATCTGCTCCTGAATCGCCTGCCGGACCTTTATGATCGCCTCATGCAGCCGGTCCTTGTCAATGGGTTTCAGCAGATAATCCTGGGCATGGGCTTCAAAGGCCTTGATGGCATATTGGTCAAATGCCGTGGCGAAAATAACCAGGGGGATTTCTTCTCTTGCCAGTGCCTTGATGACCGAGAAGCCGTCAAAGCCCGGCATTTGAATATCCAGAAAAATCAGCGCGGGGCGCTCGGCCCGTATTTTCCGGATGGCCTCGCGGCCATTGGCACAGGTGCCGATGATGGCAATATCATCATATTCCCTTAACCGTATCTCCAGACCGCTCAGGGCAAGGGGTTCATCATCAATTAACAGGGTTCTGATTTTTTTGACTGTCATTATTCCGCCGCCGCATCCTTTCTCTTGTCAGAAGTATTTTTATCAGAAAATTCACAGGGCAGGGTAATGGTGATGGTAACCCCATAGTCCCGGTGACTGAATATTTCAAAATTGCCGTCCACAGGATATAATTTATTTAGCCTTTCACGGGTATTGGCAATGCCGACCCCGCTTGACTGCGGGTTGGATTTTGCGCTGTCACAATCATCGAAACCCGGGCCGTTATCCGCCAGCATAATATTGAGTTTGTCGTCTTTTATTGCGGCTTTGATGGCGATGGTGCCGCCTTCAATTTGGGGCGTGACCGCATATTTTATCGAATTTTCAATCAACGGCTGCAACAGCAGACTCGGGATCAAGGCGGTCTTTGCCTCTTCACTGACATCAATGATAATTTTCAGCCGGTCCTGAAAGCGTACTCTTTCAATATCGAGATAAAGCGTCAGCGCGTATAATTCTTCTTCCAGTGTGGTTTTCTGCAGCGGCTGGTTGATGAGAGTAAACCTTAAAAAAGCGCTTAATTTAATCAGCATGCTGTTGGCATTTTTTGTTTGCCGGTCAAGCACCAGCGTTGAAATCGCATTCAGGGTATTGAACAGGAAATGCGGGTTGAGCTGATAGCGCAACATTTTCAGCTGGGCCTGATGGGCTTGTGCCGATGCGGCAAGATACATTTCTTTCTGCCGCTGTAACTGGAAATGAAAATTAATGACAAAATACAGCCCGCTCCAGGTCATCAAGACAAAAGTATCATAAAGCGTGCGATAGAAGAAGCCGAGTCCCTCGGTTGTCCAGTCCGGGTCATAGAGCTGATTCATTGACCAGACTTCGACGAAGGAAAACAGCATTGAGCTGATGCCGATACAGATAATAACCGATCCGAGCAGCATCAGAGGAGACAGGCCGGCCCGGCGCAGGAACTGATAAATATGACGCAGACCAATGGTAATCCAGAAGCCGCCAATGCCGCCCATCGCGACGGCATAGATAAATTCCGTCTTTTCCCCGAGCGCATAGGCATTGAGGGTGCGGGCGGCACAATAAGCAATCCAGCCAAGAACCTGAAGGCTCCAGAACAGCTTTTCCTTATGTTCAATAAGGCTTTTCAGTTTGTTATCCAATCTCCGCCTGTCCGGGTTCCGGCACTAACTGCGTCCGGTGGGTTGGGCATAGCCCGGTTGATTGAGTATAACGATGTCCGGTGCGGATAATCAAGCTGGCTCCTGAAATTGATTTTGTCACGGACTACCGACAGCAGGCAGGGCACCCGATACAAGCTGTGTGGTCTTGTCGGACTGCCTTGCCAATGCCGTCCCTACGGAGGATTAGGGATTATCATTACTGCATATCTTATTACACTGCATATCTTACATAATTATGATATTCGGTTAAAAAATAAAAAGTAAGGGCTTTGCGACAGAAGGGCTGTCAAACGGGATAGAATGACTGCGGGCGGGCTGGGCGTGGCCCTAGGGTCAGGACCTATTAATTACGTATAATTCTGTAGCAAAATAAAGCTAAACTGGCAGAAAACAAGCGCAGAAAAGGGTTGTTCCCTTTTCAAGTCTTGTTCTTGGCACCAGTTTAGCTTTATTTTGCTACCCGTTACGGGCGCGGCAAATTTCACCAGCTATTTGGGGAATGCCCTTGACCGTAGTTCCAGCTATGCCCTTCGGACATTCCCCAAATAGCTGGTGAAATTATGCTCGCGCAGAATGGACGTAATTAATAGGTCCTGACCCTAAACAGATTAAGGGTGCCTGTTCTGTTTTTTTGCTGTAGACTGCGGTCATGGATAGCTGACGAAGAGGTGGGGAGACTGGAATGAATGGCCGGATAAAAAACATCGTGACTGCGGTGATATTGTCCCTGATCCTTGCGTTCTTCAGTGTGAAAGCCATGTCAAAATCGCTGGAGGCAATGTTTATTGGCAATGAGGCTTTCTGGATAAAAGACGGCGGCTATAGCCTGTTTACCGATTTTCCCTATACCTCCGGCGTCTATAACAGCATGACCTATGATTTTAATTTCAAGGCGGTTACCGGCAAGGTTCTGGCGCTGGTCAGTCATAGACACAAGGATCATTTCGACCCGGTATTATTCGTTTATCAGAACTGGAAAATCGTCGGCCCGCGTGAAGTCACCATACAATTGCCCCCGGACAGGGTGGTTAAATTCGGGCCGGAGATCACCTTTGGCCCGATCAGGATAATCCCGCGGAAAAGCCCGCATGCCAATACCGAACATTATTCCTATCTGGTGGAATGGGCTGGCCGGAAATTATTTTTTACCGGCGATACCGAAGATATTAACACATTGAAAAACCTGCCGAAACTGGATGCGCTGTTCATTACCCCGTGGTTTTACCGCAAGGCGAAAATGGCTAACGCATTGCCGACAACCCGGAAAGTAATTATCTATCATCATATGAAGGGTGATATAATTCCCGATTGTTCCGGCTGTATCATCCCGATACAGAATCAGGTTATTGACATTAAGGCAAGTGAGGTCAGAAAACATGGTAACTAGCGATATAATTGGTCACACGATTCTCGGCTCCGGGCGGGAAAAGGTTATAATTCTTCACGGCTGGTGGGGGGATTACACCGCTTATGAGGCGATGTTACCCTATCTTGATGGCCAGAATTTCACCTATGCCTTTATTGATTGCCGGGGCTATGGCAAGTCGGCCCATATGGCGGGGGATCACAGCATTGACCAGATTGCCACCGATGCGCTGGCGCTGGCGGATTATCTGGCGTGGGAGAAATTCCATGTGGCCGGTCATTCCATGGGCGGCATGGCGGTTCAGAAGATCATCCATCAGGGCCGGGGCAGAGTTAAATCGGCGGTGGCCATCACCCCGGTTCCGGCGTGCGGATCACCCCTGGACGAGGACGGCAGAACGCTGTTTCACGGTGCGGCGGAAAATGATGACAACCGGCGCGGAATTCTTGAATTTCTCACCAGCAGCCGTCTGTCGCCCTGCTGGTATGATTATATTATCCGCCGGTCCCATGAAACCACGACCAATGCCGCCTTTCATGATTATATGCGCGCATGGACGGAGACTGATTTCGCCGCCGAGATTACCGGCGACAAAACACCGGTTCTGGTGCTGGTCGGGGAACATGATCAGGCGATAACGGCGGCGGCGATGGAGCAGACCCTGCTTGACTATTATCCCCATGCCAGCCTCACTGTCATCAAGAATGCCGGTCATTTCCCGATGGCGGAAACCCCGGTATGGCTGGCGACACTTATGGAAGGATATTTCAGGAAACATCGCTCGCGGCAAATTTAACCGTTACCATTTCTGATAATTTCTTGACCTGTCAGGGGAAAAACTTCATACCTGAGATCAATTATATCAATCGCTTCGGGTCGTTATGGAAACGCGTAATTCTTTGGATAAGGGAAACAACAGGACATCACTCCATCAGGATGTGTTTGAGATCACACCGGAGCTGATCGAGCAGATTTCCCATGCGCTGAAGACCAATGCCGCCACCCGGCTTGGAAATCTGCTGAAACCGCTGCATGCGGCGGATATAGCCGATATCTTTGAACAGCTTAACGAAGAGGGCCGTCGGGAACTCACCGCCTATTTTGGCGCGAAACTTGATCCTGAAATCCTGACCGAGCTTGAGGATTCCGCCCTTGATCAGGTCATCCGGAAAATGGCTGACGAGGATGTGGTCGAGGCCATCAGCCAGCTCGAAAGTGATGACGCGGTCAATGTTCTTGAGGATATTGACGTCGATGACCGCGCGCGGATCATTGCGGCAATGCCGGACGAGGAACGGCTCGCGGTTGAACAGGGGCTATCCTATCCCGAAGACAGCGCGGGCCGCATGGTCCAGAAGAATGTCATCACCGTTCCCGGGGCATGGACGGTGGGGCAGGTGATTGCTTTCCTGCGGTCGGAACCGGAGCTGCCGCCGGAATTCTATGAAATTTTTATTGTTAATCCGCTGTATCATCTTATTGGCATGGTTTCCCTGAGCGATCTCATCCGCACCGACGATCAAATTCAGGTCAAGAAAATCATGAAGGCGGACCCGAAAGTGGTGCGTGCCGATATGGATCAGGAAGAGGTCGCCTATATGTTCCGGCAATATGACCTGACCTCGATGGGGGTGGTTGATAAAAATGGCCGCCTGCTGGGCATGATCACGGTTGATGATGTCGTCGACGTGATTGATGAGGAGGCCGAAGAAGACATTCTGCGGCTGGCCGGGGTGCAGGATACCGACATCACCGAATCCATCCTTGAGGCCTCGAAAAACCGTATTGTGTGGCTGCTGGTTAATCTGGCGACGGCGATACTGGCGTCGATGGTAATTGCGCTGTTTGACGGCACGATTGAGCAGATGGTGGCGCTGGCGGTATTGATGCCGATCGTCGCGAGCATGGGCGGCAATGCCGGCACCCAGACCATGACGGTGACGGTGCGCTCGCTGGCAACCAGAGACCTGACGTCGAGCAATGTCCGGCGGGTGATCGCCAAGGAATTTGCCATTTCAATCCTGAACGGCGCGGTTATGGCGGTGATAATCGGCCTGTTGTCGATGCTGTATTTTCATAATCCGCTGCTGGGCGGGGTGATTGCGACGGCGATGATTATTAACATGGTGATGGCCGGGCTGGCGGGAATTTTAATTCCGGTGGGGCTGGACAAGGCCAATGTCGATCCGGCCCTCGCCAGCAGTATTTTTGTAACCACGATAACCGATGTCGTCGGCTTTTTCGCCTTTCTTGGTCTGGCCTCAATGGCCTTTACGTGAGGGCGGTAGCCGATGCCGCTTCATATGTTAAAATTATGTGTTGGCGTGGAGTCAATCGACCATCTGGCCGCGATCAGAAAGGATCGGCAGCAGTATTTGGCTGACGGCACCGCCTGCCATTATCACATCACCCGTTTTCGCCCCAAACGTGCGCCGGAAATTCTTGCCGGTGGCTCAATATACTGGATCATCAAGGGCTTTGTTCAACTGCGTCAGCGCATTATTGCTTTTGACAGGATAGAAACCGACAGCGGGATAAAATGCCGGATTGTCATGGATACCGCCATAATCCGCACCGAGAGTCAGCCGCGCCGTCCGCATCAGGGCTGGCGTTATCTAACCGATATTGACGCCCCCCGGGATATCGCCACCACCGCAAGATCAGACAGCCTGCCCCCCGATCTGTCGCAGAAGCTCAGGGAAATGGGGCTGATCTAGGACCCTGACCCCAGGTCCGGGGTTTGGAAATTTTATCAAGCGGCTTCAGGATTGTTCTCCCCCGGGCTAATATGCTATAGAATAAAAATTAATCCTAATAATGGCGATAGAAATAGAAGAAAATGACCTTTGACAAGATAGATATAGCACTGCTTGACCTGTTACAGAAGAATATTAGCATGCCAATTGATGAGCTGGCCCGACATGTGGGATTAACCAAGACCCCGTGCTGGCGCCGGGTGCAGAAGCTGGAAAAAAGTGGTGTTATCAAAGGTCATATCGCCCTGCTTGACGGCGCCCTTCTGGACCGGAATGTATCGGTTTTCGTTCAGGTCAAAACCAGCCAGCATAACCGCGAATGGCTGGATAATTTTTCAAAGATCGTATCTGATTTTCCGGAAGTCGCCGGTTTTTACCGAATGTCCGGTGACTATGATTATTTGTTACGGGTTATTGTCAAGGATATCCGGGCTTACGATGACTTTTACAAACGCCTGATTGAGGCAACCAGCCTGACCGACGTGACCTCCAATTTTGCCATGGAGGAAATCAAGAATTCCACCGAAATATATCTGGGGAATTATTTATAAATTCCCCC
>JAADGA010000007.1 GCA_013152615.1 Alphaproteobacteria bacterium | reverse complement strand
AACAGATTATCATCAAGAAATATGCCAATCGGCGACTATATAACACCGATAGCAGCAGTTATGTTACCCTTGACGATCTGGCGCAAATGGTTAAGAACAATGATGATTTTGCGGTAAAGGACGCCAAGAGCGGGCAGGATATCACCAACAGCGTCCTCACCCAGATTATTCTTGAGGAGGAGAATAAGGGGGAAACGCTGTTGCCGGTAAATTTTTTGCGCCAGCTCATCACCTTTTACGGTGACGGTCTGCAGAAACTGGTGCCGGGCTATCTGGAAAACAGCATGGCCAGCTTTAGCCGCAATCAGGAGAAATTTCGCAATTTTGTCGAAGGCAATCTGCAAAATCAGGGTTTTGAAATGAAATCCTTGAAGCCGTTTGAGGAAATGGTTAAACAGAATATGGCTGTTTTTGAACAGACAATGACAATGTTTTCGCCTTTTGGGACCAATAGAGCAAACGAGGACATGACAGGAAAACCGGCGGCAGACAGAACCACCGGGCCTGAACAAAACTCACCGCAGGGTCCCGATAGCGGAGAGGACAAGCTGGCTGATCTTCAAACCCAGCTGGCCAGAATGCAGGCACAAATCAACAGTCTGCAAAAAAATAAATAATATATTACTCATCACAGGAGACATAATAATGAAATTACGTACGGGGATAATATCTATCAGCATGATCGCGGTTGTGGCCCTGCTTGGCAGTTGTTCGGCGGAAAAACCGGCAAGCACGAAAAAGGCGGCGACCAAACAGGTCGTTCACAAGCTTGATTCAGGCATTTTAACAAAAAATATGGATCGGTCGGTAAAACCGGGGGACAATTTCTTTGCCTATGTCAATGGCACCTGGCTTAAAAATTATGTCATTCCGGATGACAAGGCCAGTTTTGGCAATTTCGCCATGCTTTATGAAAAATCCCAGGCGGCGGTGAAAGGCATCATTGAGCAAGCCGCCAAAGCAAACGACAAAAAAGGCTCCAATCAACAGAAGGTCGGTGATCTGTATAAATCCTATCTGGATATGGCCAAACGAAACGAGCTTGGCATCACCCCGCTGAAGACCATCTTTAACAATATCGACGGGCTGGCAAACCGCAAGGCGCTTGATGTTTATTTCGCCAAATCGGTCCGGTCCGGCTTCGGCGCACCATTCGCTTTCTTTATTGATGGCGATGCCAAGGACCCAACCCGCTATGCGGTTTATAACTTTCAATCCGGGCTGGGGCTTCCTGACCGGGAATATTATCTGAAAAAAGATAAGAAATCGGTAAAGATCAGAGCGGAATATCTTGCCTATATGACCAAGATGCTCACGCTTTCTGGCCTCAAGAATGCCGCGCACAAGGCGGCAGCAATCATGAAGCTCGAAACAAAACTCGCCACCGTCCAATGGACAAAAGAAGCCAACCGGGACGCGGTTAAAACCTATAATATGCGCAGCCGGGCGGCCCTGGTCAAGATGATGCCGGATTTCAACTGGACCGGCTATTTTACCGCTTTTGGCACCCCGGATATCAAGAAAATGGTTATTTCACAACCAAGCTATTTCAAGGCTCTGAACGGTATTATCAAAAAAACCAGTCTCGAGACCTGGAAAGACTATTTTAAATGGAGCACGATCAACCATATGGCCGGTTACCTTGATGCGGCGCTGGACCAGCAGAATTTTGATTTCTATTCCAAAACCCTGCGCGGCATTCCAAAGCAACGGCCAATGTGGAAACGGGCGGTCAGCGTCGTCAACCGCAATCTGGGGGAAGTGGTCGGCAAGGTTTACGTGGCAAAATATTTCAAGCCCGAGGCCAAGGCACGGATGCTGGTGCTGGTGGGCAATCTGACCAAAGCCTACAAGAATAGCATTAAAAAACTCGACTGGATGGGAAAAGAGACCAAAGTCAAGGCGCTCGAGAAATTGAGCAAATTCACCGCGAAAATTGGCTATCCCGATAAATGGCGTGATTATTATTCGGCACTGGATATCGAACCAAATGATTTGTTTGGTAATGTTGTCCGCTCCCATCAGACCAGCCATGACCGGGAGATTAAAAAACTCGGTGGCCCAATCCAGCGTTACCTGTGGTATATGAATCCGCAGACCGTCAATGCCTATTATAACCCGTCAATGAATGAAATTGTCTTTCCGGCGGCGATCCTGCAACCGCCTTTCTTTGGCATGTCCACTGATGATGCGGTTAATTACGGTGCCATTGGCGGCGTGATCGGCCATGAAATCGGCCATGGGTTTGATGATCAGGGCAGCGCTTATAACGGCGATGGCGCCCTGAAAAACTGGTGGACGGCAAAGGACAAGGCCGCATTCAAGAAACGTACTGATGCCCTTGTCGCCCAATATAACGGCTTCAAGGTGTTCAAGGATCTGCATGTCAACGGCCAATATACCCTCGGGGAAAATATCGGTGATCTTGGCGGCCTGACGATTGCGCTCAAGGCTTATCATCTGTCACGCGACGGCAAGCCGGGACCGGTGATTGATGGTTTCACCGCGGACCAGCGGGTATTCATCGGCTGGGCGCAGGCGTTTATGGGCAAAATGCGCGAAAAGGCCGCCCGTCAGCGGATCGCCACCGACCCACATTCCCCGTCCAAATTCCGGGTTAACGGTGTGGTACGCAATATTCCGGCATTTTATAAGGCTTTCGATGTCAAGCCGGGCGACAAGCTCTATCTCGCACCGAAAGACCGGGTTAAAATCTGGTAACCTCCGGACAAGGATCATTTTTTCATTAGCAAAGGCGGCTCCCGGGCCGCCTTTTATTTTGCCCGGTCACCATGCTTCCCGCCGCGGCAATGACTGTCTTGCGGCCGTTGGAGATTAGGGGATTATCACTGACCCTATAGATGCTGCTGTCTGCTTTTGCCAATAAAGGCCTTTGCTCATCGGCCCTCACCATCTATTCTGCAACGGGATAACGGTATTATGTTGAAATTATTGATGACGGAAGGAACAGCACTTGAGAAATATTTTTTTGGCTATTCTTGTTTTAGCCTTTACCGGCCCGCTAATGCCGTCAACTGCGGCGGCGCGTGACAATGCTCCACCCTTTGTCCCCTGTGCGCTACCGATATTCAGGACGATGGATTTCTGGGTTGGGGACTGGAAGGTATACCACCGTAAAAGCGGCAAGCTGGCCGGATTCGACCGGGTGGTGCGGATTCTCAAAGGCTGTGCCATTCAGCAGAGCTGGATCTCGCTGGATGATTATTTTTCTTCACCGCTGGTGCCGTTTCGCATGAATGGCAAGAGCCTGATGGCCTTTAACGGCAAACAATGGGTTCAGTTCTGGGTGGATAATCAGGCCGGGTCTCAGGTTATCGCGGGTAATTTTCACGGCACAAAACTTGTCCTGGCCTCGCAAACCCCGATCATGGGCTATATTTATCAACTGACGTGGGAAAAACAGGTGGACGGCACCGTGGATCATATCGCCCGCCGCCGCAAGGTTACGGAAAAGACCTGGAAAACCCTGTTTGATTTTATTTACCGGCGCAACGCGAGCCACATGCCGCTCCCGACGGAATAACCGGAACAGAAATAATGCCGCAGAACAGGAAATAATGCCGGAAAGGTTATTTTCTGATCAAATTTCACGTAATATTTACTTGTTGATAACCGAAAAGAATATAAAGTAACTGCTAAAATTAATACGGGTATATATATGACGCACTCTTTGCTAAGGTTTATTCTTCTGCTGGCTGGCAGTCTGTTTCTGGCATCCTGCAGCGGTTCATCCGGGGGTGGGCCGACCTCCGTTCCCACCATAGTCTCGCCACCGGCACCGGCACCCCAAACAAATTATGATACCGCGGAATATCGCCACAGTTATGGTCTGGCCCAGATGAAAGCTCTTGCCGCCTATGACAAGGGGGCAACCGGCGCCGGGGTTACGGTCGCGGTGATAGATACCGGCATTGATGTTGACAATCCTCAACTCAAGGCCAATATCCGGGCGGACAGCACCAATATTATCACCGGCAGCAAAGCCAACCTGAATGATACCGATGGTCATGGCACCGGCGTGGCCGGGGTGATTGCCGCGATTCGTGACCCGTCCAATACCAACCGCAATAATATGCAGGGGGTGGCTTTCGATGCCAAAATCCTGGCGATTAACGCCGCAAGCGCGGGCAGTTGCGCCTCGACGACCGGCTGTTCGTTTTTTGACAGTGACATTGCCGCCGCCCTTGATTATGCCCGGGTTCAGGGGGTGAAGATTGTTAATATCAGCCTTGGGGGTAAAGGCTATAATTCACCATTGCTGGTTGCGGCCTATAAACGGGCGGTGGCGGCCGGTATGATCATTATTCAGGCGGCCGGCAACCGCGAAAAGGGTCAGACAGACCTGCAGATTGCCCAGCCGGAAGATTCGGCTTCTGTTGCCTGGGCGAGCTGGGCCAATGGCCAGATTATTATTGCCGGTGCGGTTGACAAAGCTGCCGTTATCGGAACCTTCAGCCGCCGGGCCGGTACTATTGCCAAGAATGTCTATCTGGTGGCCGCCGGCGATAAGGTTTTGTCTCTTGGAGTCGACAAATCGGGTAATGCCGCCTATTTCAACTGGTCCGGAACCTCTTTTTCCACCCCGCATATTGCCGGGGCGGCGGCGTTGTTAATGGGGGCTTTCCCCAATCTGACCGGCAAACAGGTCGCGGATCTGCTGTTGTCAACCGCAACCGACCTTGGGGCGGCGGGCGCGGACGTGATCTATGGCCGTGGTCTGGTTAACCTCAAGGCGGCTTTTGCCCCCAAGGGCACCACATCAATCGCGGTCGAGGCCGCGGGCGGCGGCATCACCAGTGTTGCCATGAACAGCAGCGTCATTCTCGGCGGCAAGGCCTTTGGCGGATTTAGCGGCTTTTCCGCCGCCCTTGATAACAGCATGATGCTCGATGGCTATAATCGGTCTTACCGGGTTAATCTTGGCCGACAAATTTTTAACCCCCGGGCGACAGTGGATCTTGGCTCAATGATCGGGGCCGGCCGCTATCACAGCACCTCACTCCGGCTTGACCGCTCAGCCCGCCTCAGATTATCCTGGACCGAGGATTTACGGTTCAAGCAGGTGGATGAACTATATTTCTCCAATCAGGAAAACAGCCGCAACCGCTATCGTAATCTGCGGATGAAGCTCAGTCTGGCGGTCGGGGCCGGTCAGAATATGACTTTTGCCCAGGGACTGTCGCTGAAAGAAGCCATGGAGGACTATGATCAGGACGAATTCCTCACCATCGGCAGGGGAGATTTTATGGCACTGATCGGCCGCCGTAATAATCAAAGCGTCGTCTTTGACCAGAAACTTGACCGCCGGACCGGATTTTCGCTGGCCGTCGCCCACGGCAGCCAGAAATGGCAGCAATACCGGCTCCGGTCCGATAGCTTTATCATGATGGCGCGGCTGGATCATGACCTGTCTGCCACGATCAGGGTCGGGCTTGATCTGGGGCTGATGACGGAAAAAGGCAGTGTTTTGGGCAGCCTGTCAAACGGGGCGCTGTCTCTGGGTACCGGGGCGACGACAGCCTTCGCCAATGCCCGGATCAACTGGAATATTGCCGGAAATATCAGGTTCTTTACCAAGGCATCTTATGGCCGAACCGCCGTCACGGCGACGAATTCCAGTCTGGTACAGCGGATCAGTGGTCTGACTGCGGCCAGTTTTTCCGCTGGTCTGACCGGAAACTCACTGTTTCAGCGCGGTGACCGGTTGAGTTTCGCCGTCAGCCAGCCGCTCAGAGTGATCGGCGGCCATGCGGATATAGCCTATGTTACCGCCAGAAATTACCGGACAGACAGTCTGGCCTTCATCAGCAACCGGGTTGCGCTGGCCCCGAATGGCCGCGAGATCGACGTTGAACTGGCCTATACAATAGCCAATATTTTCGGCGCACGGGTCGATTTCAATGTCCTGCATCAGATCAACCCCGACCATAACCGGTTAATTCCTGCTAATACCGCCGTCCTGATTCGTTTCGGCTCTGAATTTTAAAAATTTTTACCATAACGGCCCCCTGAATACGCGCAGTATTCAGGCGTTGAATTCTTTCATATGGTTGATCGCCCATTGCTCAAATTCGGCTGCCGGAATTGGTTTGCTGAACAGATAGCCCTGTAGGATATCACACTTCATTTCTCGCAGGATTTTAGCCTGCTCGATGGTTTCAACCCCTTCGGCAACGACCGTCAGACCAATACTTTGTCCAAGATTAATAATAGCCCCCGTTATCGCCCGACCCTCAATAATTTTGGTTATTTCCTCATCTTCATGTTTTTCGGCAATATGCTGGATGAAGGACTGATCAATTTTCAGTCGATCAACCTCAAACCGTCTCAGATACGCCAGCGAGGAATATCCGGTTCCAAAGTCGTCAATCGCCAGCGAAATTCCCCGGCGGGCCAGAATCTTCAGCTTTTTAGCAACAGTTTCGGTATCGCCGATAACCATACCCTCGGTAATTTCAAGTTCAAGCCCCTCTGGAGCAAGTCCTGAAATTTCCAGAGCATGTTCAACATTGCCGACAAAATCCTTGGACTGGAACTGCCGCGCTGAGATATTGACGCAGATGCGGAAATTTGACATATCCGCCCTGTCCCGCCATTTCCTGCCCTGAATACAAGCCATTTCCAGAATTTTCTGGCCCAGTTTCAATATCAGCTTGGATTTTTCGGCAACCGGAATAAAGCTCATCGGCGGAATCATACCCTGATCGGGGTGATCCCACCGGACCAGAGCCTCGGTCGCAACGATACTGTTGTCAATAGCATCCAGCAGCGGTTGAAAATGTAAGATAAGTTCATCCCTGTCGATGGCCTTTTCCAGATCGACTTCAATCTGTTTTTCCGTTCTGGCCCGGGTATCCATTTCCGGATTGAACAGCTGGAAAGTATTTTTTCCGGCATCTTTGGCCTGATAGAGGGCGACATCCGCCATTCTGAATAATTCTGCCGGGTCTCTGGAATCCTGAGGATAGAAGCTGATGCCGATGCTGGTGCCAATCAAATGGGAATTATCACCGATAATGATGGGTTCCTTAATCGTTCTCAATATGCGTTGCGCCACCTCGGCAATGTCCTGTTCACCGCCGATATTGGTTGATATGATGGCGAACTCATCACCGCCCAGCCGGGCAACAGTATCAATTTCCCGGACACAATTTTCCAGCCGGTCAGCAACGACCCGCAGTAATTTATCACCGGTGACATGGCCGTAAATGTCGTTGACCTGTTTAAATCTGTCAAGATCAAGAAACATAACCGATATTTTTTTATCCATACGCATGGCCATACGCATGGCTTCGTCCAGTCGCTGCTGGAGCAGGTTGCGGTTTGCCAGCCCGGTCAGGCTGTCATGGAGGGCCATTTCCCGGATTAACATTTCGGCATCATGGCGTTCGGTAACATCGGAAATAACCACAGTGAATTGTTTCTGGCTGCCAATTTCCACCTTGCGAATATTTATCTCAATCGGAAATGTGGTGCCATTCTTGCGGTAACCGGTGCCGTCCTGTTTTCTAAGCTGGTCGTCCCCCTCAAGGCTGATGATGAATTTTCCAATATCTGTCCCTGCCATAATATGTACCGTATTGACAAGAAACAGCAGGTTTTTTCCAATAATTTCATTGGTGGTATAGCCGAATATTTTCTTGGCTGCCCGGTTGCAGGTCATGATGTTGCCCTTGACATCCATGGTGACAAGAACATCGGAAATAGCATTCAGAATGGCCTCAATATGGCGGGCGGAATTTTCGGCAATCTCACGGGTGATCGCCAGTTCCTCGGCCATTTCCACCGCTTTGGCGGCTTCATTCTCCATCATTTCACGGTCATACTGGGCCTCGATCGCCCACAGGCTGTCATCTTCGTAACTCTGAAGGGACCCCGGCCCCGGGGTTGTATGCAGATAATAATTGGGATTGGAGCGCAGGGAAATATCGGTAAATGTCAGGATCAGACCGGAATTTGGCAGGACTTCCCCCTTGATTTCAAGAGTCTTGCCTTTATTGAGGTTATATTCATAGCTGAAGGGAAATAACTCGTTGGATGTTCTGGCTTTTGACAGTTCGGACAATATTTTTGCGGCAAAATTATTATTACTGTCTTTTTGCCCGATATTCCTGATAATATCCAGAATATTACAGAGATAGGTTCCAGGCTCCGGAAAGGACGGCTTGAGGTCAAGCAAATCAATGAATCTACTGTTCCAGTGCGTCAGCACCAGGGCATGGTCAAACAGGGCAACGCCATGAGGCAGGCCTTCGAGTATTTCCTGCAATCCTGTCTGGTTCGGTTTTTGTTGTTTTTGAAGGACCGTTATGACTTTGTTATTCATTCTGGATACCCATCTCATTTTACTCTTACGGGGGTATTCTAGTAGGATAGACTTAATAGGGAGTTAATTAATTTTACAAGTTCTGACCGTCACAGAAACGTTATATCCCCAGTATCCTGACCCTGCCCCGGAGCATATTTATGAGTTCAAACCATGATATTTTTTCGGCAACGCTGGATGTTACCGGCCATAAATGTCCGCTGCCGGTCCTGCGTGTCCGGCGGCTACTTGAACGGATGTCACCGGGCGATATAGTAAAGGTAATGGCGACTGACCCGATGACCCAGATTGATCTGCCTTATTTTTGTCAGCAGGGTGGCCATGTTTTGCTGGAAATAACCGAAAAAGATAGTATCTATTATTTCCTGATCAAAAAAGCTGGCGAATAACCGGACAAGAGGCTATCAAGGATAGCGCAGTATAAGGTGTGTAGAAAAATGCGTGAAACAATAAATGATGTGCTGGAAACATTTGAATTTCTGGATGACTGGGAAGACCGGTATAAATATATTATCGACCTTGGTCGTGACCTGCCGGAATTTGATGAAAAATATATGACCGAGGAAAACCGGGTTCATGGCTGTACCAGCCGGGTGTGGCTTGTTCATGAGCTTGCCAGGGGTAAAGTCATCTTCCGGGGGCAAAGTGACGCCTATATTGTCCGCGGGCTGATCGCCATTATCCTGATGATTTTTTCCGGCAAATCACCGACGGAAATCAGCGCCATTGATGCCCGGGATACCCTGAACCAGCTGGGTTTGGAAAAACATCTGTCGCCGATGCGCACCAACGGTTTATTTTCGATGGTTGAAAAAATAAAATCCATTGCCGCCCACTATCACAAAGCGACCGTGTGATCCGGTATGCCGGGGTAAGCCCGTAATCTAAAAGGATATAACCAATTTCTATTAAAGGCATTAAACTGAATGAACTGGTGTTCCTGATCCCCCATGCCCAGCGTCTGGGGTTGCGGTTTCTGGAGAAGAGCGGCAAAAATTTGATAATTGAAATGCCCTATAATCCGGAACTGGAGGGCCTGCCGGACAGCGGAATGATGGCCAATGGCGCCATAACAACTTTGCTGGATACGGCGCTCGGCGCGGCGGTCTATGATCACTTTGACAGCTACCGGAAAATTGTAACCCTTGACCTCAGGGTAGATTATTTTGAAAAACCACAGCCTTTTTCCGCAGTTATAGTTAAAACCCGCTGCCTGAAGATTGGCGATCAGATCGTCTTTGTTCAGGGCGATGCGTACTGCGGGGATAACAGCACCGTCATTGCTCACGGAATGGCGGTATTTTCCCACGCTGAAATGACGATGGGGGCCGCGTGATGATTGCTGATTTTCTGTCTCCTCTGAGAAATACCCCGGAATTTGACCAGAGCCTCGACATCAGTCCCTATGCCGGCCTGATGGGCTTCAGGCTCCGGCGTCAGGACGGCCGGCTGACCACGGTGATGCCCTATCATGCCGACCTGATTGGCTCCCCCTTCCCCCCGGTTTTACATGGTGGCACCATCGCCGCCCTCATGGAAATGGCGGCGCTGATGCAACTGCTATGGGACCGGAAAATAAACTATATCCCCAAGACCATCGACATTACTATTGATTATTTAAGAAGTGGCCAGCCACAGGATTGCTTTGCCCGCGGTCATGTATTCCGGCAGGGGCGGCGCTTTGCCACCCTTCATGTGCAGGCATGGCAGGCGGACACGGACAAACCTGTCGCCACGGCGATGGTCCATTTTCAACTGACGGCTCAGGGCTGATCCCGCTGCAGGAAGCGGCAGGGCGCAGGGCGGGATATTTTGCCGCTATACCAGATATAGTCAACCTTTGGCCGTGGCCGTTGCCCGGGTGCTGCAAACAGCAGGCTGACTGTCTGGCCGGGGACCGCCAGCCGTTTAAGGTAACGCGGAACCCCGCTGTCCGCCACGATATATTTTTGTGAACTGATGAGGACCGTGGGTTTGCTCCCGGGTTTTTTCGCGGCCTGCGCCATCATCACCGCAAACAGACCGCTCTGCGCCCGATCAATCCTGATCAGTCTGGTGGTGACTGTCGTCGGCAGATCCACACAATAGGCCGCGTGAATTTCCGCTGTCAACCGGGCTGTCAGCTTTTTGGGCAGTGGTGACGCCAGCAGGGGAAGCAGGGCGCCTTTGACATCATCCGGCAGTCCGGCGGAGCCGTTACGATAAAGCCGACCGACTTCATAACGGGAGAAAGCGGCGGCCCTGAGGGATAATTTCCGCATCATCGCCACATCAAATACCGGCCGCACCACCGCCCAGTCCAGCGGGCTGCTGGCCGACCATTCCAGCAGCATATCAAGCCCGGTCGCATCGTAAATTTTGGGCGAGCCCCGATAACGGTCCCGGAAAATCGCAAAAGCATTTTGCTTGTCGCGCTCGATAGTGCCGAGCAGGATGGCCGGGTTATCGCCCGCATCGGCAAGGCCAGTGATTATTTCAGCCGCGCGCCGGTGATCCCCGGGATTATCCGTGCGGACACCGATCAACACATTACGTGAGCGGATTAATATATTGAGCAGTTTTTTTTCAGAAATAATGTGCCGTCCGGCAACATCCCATATTTTTCCGGTGGCCGCCATGGTCGGCCCGGAAGTCAGGAAAGCAAAAAACAGAATCGTCAGGGTATATTTCATCACTATCTGAAAAATTAAAATTTATCTTTTTAAATTCTGGTAAAATTCTGGTTTTTATTCCATATTTTGTCAACCATTGATTCCATTTGTTTCACCAGAAAAAGAGAAAATATCATGACTGACATCAATCGGCAGATCACCCTCAACAGTCGCCCCGATGGCTGGGTCGTTCCGGATAATCTTAGCCTGGTCGAAGGCAAAATCCCTGAAATTACCGCCGGTGAGATTCTGGTTCGGAACCTGTTTATGTCGGTCGACCCCTATATGCGGGCGCGGATGAATGATGTAAAGTCATATATGCCGCCGTTCCAGATTGGCAAGGTTCTGGAGGCCGGGGTTGTTGGTGAGGTGATCGCGTCACAAAATTCTGAATTTAACCTGGGCGATATCGTGGTCGGCATGCTGGGCTGGGAGGATTTTTCCAAATCCGATGGCTCCGGGCTGGTGACGGTAACCCGGGGACCGTTGCCTCTATCCTATTATCTGGGTATTCTGGGGATGCCGGGCATGACCGCCTATGCCGGTCTGGTTGATATTGCCCGGGCCCAACCGGGAGAAGTGGTTTTTGTCTCGGCGGCGTCCGGGGCGGTCGGCAGTGTGGTCGGCCAGCTTGGCAAAATTATCGGCTGTGAGGTTGTCGGTTGTGCCGGGTCGGATGACAAGGTCGATTATCTGGTGAATGACCTCGGTTTTGACCGCGCGTTCAATTATAAAACCTGTGGCTCGATTGCCAAAAAAATTGCTGAATTATGCCCCCGGGGTATTGATGTTAATTTTGAAAATGTCGGCGGCGAAATTATGGAAGCAGCCCTGTGGAATATGCGGGATTTTGGCCGGATCGCCCTGTGTGGCATGATTGCGGATTACAACAACAAGGATATGACCCCGGGCCCAAGGGGCATGGGGGTCATTATTCAGCGCCGATTGAAAATTCAGGGTTTCATCGTCTTTGACAACCCCGCCAGCAATAGGGAATTTGTTCAGAAGGCCGTAACATGGTTACAGCAAGGCAAGTTAAGCTACCGCGAGACCATAATCGAAGGTCTGGAAAATGCCCCGGCGGCGTTCATCGGCATGCTCAAGGGTGAAAATTTCGGCAAACAGATCGTCAAAATAGCTTAGGGTCAGAATTTATTAATCACGTCCCTGCGGCGCGAGCATAATTTCACCCGTTGTTGGGGCACTGCCCGGACCGGCTGTTCTGCACTTAAAGCCGGTGCCATAAGTGATAAGGAGAAATATCCCGTGACCAGATTATTACCGGAGCGCATGACGGCTATTGAAATATCACAGTTTGGCCCGGCGGATGTCCTGAGGCCGGGGCAGGTGCCGCTGCCGCAGATTAACGCCGGGGAAGTTCTGGTCAAGGTCGCCGCCGCCGGGGTTAATCGCCCCGACATCATGCAGCGCCGCGGCCTCTATCCCGCACCGGCGGGGGCGTCGACAATACCCGGACTGGAAATAGCCGGTGAAATTGTCAAAATTGGCCCCGATGTGACCCACCGGGCCATTGGCGAACAGATCTGCGCTCTGGTCACCGGCGGCGGTTACAGCGAATATTGTGCGGCCCCGGCATCGCAATGCCTGCCAATTCCCCGGGGTCTGTCGCTGAAACAGGCGGCCGCCCTGCCCGAAACATTCTTCACCGTCTGGTCCAATGTTTTTGACCGGGGCCGGTTAAAAACCGGTGAGATTTTCATGGTTCACGGTGGCACCTCCGGCATCGGCACCACGGCGATACAACTGGCCAAGGCCCGGGGGGCCATCGTCATTACCACCGCGGGAACGGCGGACAAGGCCGCTTTCTGTAGC
>JAADGA010000006.1 GCA_013152615.1 Alphaproteobacteria bacterium | reverse complement strand
AGCGGCCGCGCAAACTTCATCCCCGGCTGCCTCCGCCGCGACCTCAACCACGACCTCAAAATCAAGCCCAAGCAGCGCCGCCATCGCCCCGACCCCGACCGGCACCGCGCGCTGCATCGCCTGACCGCGCAATTTAAGCAACCGCGCCGTATCCTCAAGACCGATTGCCCCCGCGGCCGCCAGCGCCGAATATTCGCCGAGCGAATGGCCGGCGACAAACGCGGCGGTTTCAGCGAGCCTGACCTCGAAATCTTTTTCCAGCACCCGCATCACCGCCATGCTGACCGCCATCAGCGCGGGCTGGGCATTTTCAGTCAGGGTGAGGTCGTCCTGCGGCCCTTCAAACATCAGCCGGGACAGATTCTGCCCGAGCGCATCGTCAATCTGTTCAAAAACCCGGGCCGCCTCCGGCATGTTTTTAGCAAGGTCTGCCCCCATACCGACGGTCTGGCTGCCTTGACCCGGGAAAATAAATGCGCTGATCATAATGCGGAAATTCCTTCTGATATTTCTGTGTTAAATTCTGTGCTAAATTCTGTACTAAATTCTATGTTGAATAACGTCATAGCAATCAGGTCGGCAAAAGTCGACCCTTAGCCGATATAATCGGGACCACCAGTGTTATTCCCCTTGTTTTTACCGGCCTTTGATGTATATTGCGCCGCTTCAGGGTATTCCGCTAAAGAATGCCCCGGTTTGCTGTGTCGGTTAATAATATAATGTGACGATTTGATATTCGTAATCACCCCGGCGGAAAAACCGTTAAATGAACTTTACAAAGACAAGGAGTAGCCTGCAAATGGCTTTTTATGAACATATTTTTATCGCACGCCAGGATATCCAACCGCAACAGGTTGACGCGATAAGCAAGGATTTGACAAAAATCATTGAGGATAATGGCGGCAAAGTTACCAAAACTGAACAATGGGGCCTGCGGGTGCTGGCCTATCGAATCAAGAAATACAAAAAAGGCCACTATGTCCTGTTTAACATTGACGGCAGTGCCGACACCGTTGCCGAACTGGAGCGGAACGAACGGCTGCATGAAGACATTGTGCGCTTCATGACCATCCGGGTTGATGTGCTTGAACAAGGCGATTCCGTTGTCCTGCGCTCAAAAGACCGTGATGGTCGCCCGTCGCGCTTTGAAAACCGGAATGACCGTCCGCCGCGTTTTGAAAACAAGACTTCCGCAAATGTCAAACCCGCCGCGTCTGCCAAACCGACCGCAGCAGAATAAGGAATTTACCCCATGGCTGAACAACATTCCAATGGCGGTAATAGCCGCCGTCCCTTTTTCAGACGCCGCAAAACCTGTCCTTTTTCCGGTGCCAATGCCCAGATCATCGACTATAAGGATGTGCGTCTCCTGAGCAAATTCATTTCCGAGCGTGGCAAGATTGTCCCGAGCCGGATCACGGCCGTTTCCACCAAGAAACAGCGTGAACTGGCCAAGGCGATCAAACGCGCCCGCAACCTGGCACTGTTGCCATATCTGCTACAATAAGGAGCCTGAAAAATGGAAATCATACTTCTTGAACGGGTGCGCAAACTGGGTCAGATCGGCGACACCGTAACGGTAAAAGACGGGTACGCCCGTAATTTTCTGCTGCCACGGAAGAAAGCCCTGCGCTCTAACAAGGCCAACCGGGAATATTTTGAAACCCGGCGTGTCGAGATCGAAGCCCGTAACCTCGAGGCCAGAAAAGAGGCCGAAATTGTCGCGACCAAGCTTGACGGCGTCTCGGCGATCCTCATTCGTCAGGCTGGCGAATCAGGCAATCTTTATGGCTCGGTATCTGCCCGTGATATCGCAATCATTCTGGGCGAACAGGACTTCAGGGTTGATCGCGCCCAGGTTATTCTGGATCATGCCATCAAATTCCTCGGCCTCTACAGCATTCAGATCAAGCTTCATGCCGAAGTCGTGACCAGCGTTAACATCAATGTTGCACGCTCGACCGAAGAAGCCGAAATTCAGGTCAAGGGCATGGCGGCAAAGTCTGCCGAAGAGAATCTTGATGTCTCTGTTGAGGATTACTTCGAAAATGAAGAAGATTCCGACAATGCCACTCTCTTGGGAGAGACGGAAAATGCAGAGGAAGAGACGGGCAATGCACCTTCGGACAATATGGTTGCTGCGGCCGCTTCACCGGCAGAAGACAACGCGTAATATCCTTAGAGTTAAGCTAAATTTAAACGGGCCGCTTGATGAAGCGGCCCTTTTCTTTTAGGATATAATTTTGGTGAACATATTGATCAGCTGACCCATGACAGATTTTCCAGATATACCCGATGATATCCCGGTTAATGACATGATACCGGACGATAATAGCGATGAGTATGACCAGAGCGATTTCCGGCAGACGCCTCATAATCTGGAGGCGGAACAGGCGTTGCTCGGGGCAATATTGGTTAAAAATGATGCCGTTGCCAAAGTTCAGGATTTCCTGACCCCGGATCATTTCATCAATCCCGCCCACCAGAAAATCTATCATGCCGCGCTGAAGCTGATCGAAAAGGGGCTGATTGCCTCACCGGTTACCCTGAAGCCTTATTTTGAGAATGAGGACGGCCTGTCCGAAATCGGCGGCGCGGAATATCTCGCCCGCCTTGCCGGGGCGGCCATCTCAATCATCAATGCCGCCGAATATGGCCAGATCATCTATCAGATGTATCTCAAACGCCAACTGATTAATGTCGGCACCGACCTCGTCAATGACGCCTATGACCATAATATTGACAAAACGGCTGAGGATCAGATTGAAAAAGCCGAACAACAACTTTACGATCTCGCGGAACGCGGCAGTGCCGAGGGCGGCTTTAAAAGCTTTAACAAGTCTGCTGCCGATGCGGTCGGTATTATTGAAATGGCGTTCAAACGCGGCGGCAAGCTTGCCGGCAAAACCACTGGCTTTGACTCAATCAACAAACATATCGGCGGCCTGCATAAATCAGACCTGATGATCCTCGCCGGCCGTCCGGCAATGGGCAAGACCGCGCTCGCCACCAATATTGCCTTCAATACTGCCCGGGTATGCCGGGATGATGCGGCGCTGGGCATTTCTGCGGAAGAAAGCAGGGGGGCTGTCGTTGCCTTCTTTTCACTGGAAATGGCCGCGGACCAGCTTGCCGCCCGTATTCTGGCGGAACAGTCGGGCCTGTCCGCTCAGGATCTGCGTCAGGGAAAACTCAGTCAGGACCAGTTTAACAAGCTGGCGCGTACCGCTCAGGACCTTGAGGAATTACCGCTCTATATTGATGACAGTCCCGCCCTTAATATCGGGGCATTGATGACCCGGGCGCGGCGGCTGAAACGCCAGCACGGGGTCGGACTGGTCATTGTTGACTATCTGCAACTGCTCACCGGGTCCAGACGCGGCGGCAGAGGCCCGGAAAACCGGGTTCAGGAAATTTCTGAAATCACCCGGGGACTTAAAGGTCTGGCAAAGGAACTTCAGATACCGGTTCTGGCGCTGTCACAGCTCAGCCGGGCCATCGAATCACGGGAAAACAAACGGCCGCTGCTGTCCGATCTCAGGGAATCAGGCTCCATCGAGCAGGACGCCGATATGGTGACCTTTGTTTACCGGCCGGAATATTATCACAAACAGACCGAACCGGACCCGGACACCGAAGCCCATCTGATCTGGCTGGAAAAAGGCGATAAGCTTGAGGGCCGGGCAGAATTTATCATCGGCAAACAACGCCATGGCCCGACCGGCATCATCCCGCTGCTGTTTGATGCCAGCACGACCAAATTTTCCGACCTGCCAATAGCCGACAGCTATCTGCCGGAGCAGAACGCCTGATGACAGCAGATGATTTCCCGCCGGATTGCCGGGCGACCCTGACCATAAATCTCGGGGCGGTCATAACCAACTATAAACACTGCGGCAAGCTTGCCAGCACGGCGGAATGTGCCGCTGTGGTCAAGGCAAACGCGTATGGCATGGGCAGTGAACAGGTCGCCCGAACCCTGTTTAATCAGGCCGGTTGCCGGAGCTTCTTTGTCGCCAACCTGACCGAGGCGATAACACTACGCCGGGTGGTCCCGACGGCGGTTATCTATGTGCTGAACGGCATCTTCCCGGCTCATACCGACTATTTTATCCATCATAATATCAGGCCGGTGCTGAATGATCCCGGCCAGATTAAATTATGGTCCGAACTGGACCAAACCGGCACCCGGCCCTGTGCCGTCCATTTTGATACCGGGATCAACCGGTTGGGATTAAGTTCGGAGGAAACCCGGAGCTTTGTCACGGATACGGCTTTGCGGAAAAAGCTTAATATCGCGCTGATTATGAGCCATCTTGCCTGTGCTGATGACGCCGCCAATCCGATGAATAGTCAGCAGCTAAATAAGTTCACCGCCATCAGACAGCATTTCCCCGATGTCGCGGCCAGTCTGGCCAATTCCGGCGGCATTCTGCTCGGCCCGGATTATCACTTTGATCTGGTTCGGCCCGGATTAATGATCTTTGGCGGCAATCCCCACCGGGGCAAAGAAGCGGAGAATATTGACCCGGTCTGCCGGATTTCGGGTCGAATATTACAACTGCGCCAGCTTGAAAGCGGCCAGACTGTTGGCTACGGGGTCAGTTGGACCGCGGACAGGCCATGTCATATTGCGATCATAAATATCGGCTATGCCGACGGCTATCCGCAACTATTCAATAATTGCGGCAGGGTATATATCAATGGTCGGATGCTGCCGGTGATTGGCCGGGTATCAATGGATATGATCGCGGTTGATGTCAGCGAGCTAAATCCCGATGAAATCAATGTCAGAACCGGGGTTGAACTTCTGGGAGAGCATATAACACTTGAAATGGCGTCGGAAGTCTCTACCCTGAGCCAATATGAAATTCTGACCGGGGTCAGGGAAAGATACCAACGAATTTATCAGTAGCAGGTAAGGTGTATTAATGAATTTTCTTGCCGTCATCGGGCGGATAACAGTAAGCTTTTTGCAAGCCACGGGGCGACTGGGGATATTTGGGGCCCTGTCCCTGTATCATATCTTCACCCCGCCGTTTTATTTCCGGTCACTGCTTCGGCAGATGATGACCGTTGGCTATTACTCACTGCCGGTGGTCGGGCTGACGGCACTGTTTACCGGCGCGGCACTGGCGCTCAATATTTTTGAGGGCGGTTCGCGCTTTAACGCCCAGAGCGCCCTGCCCACCATTGTCGTGATCGGCATCGTGCGCGAACTCGGGCCGGTGTTGTCCGGGCTGATTGTCGCCGGACGGGTCAGCGCCTCAATGGCGGCGGAACTCGGCACCATGCGGGTAACCGAACAGATTGACGCCATGGCCACCCTGTCGACCGACCCGTTTAAATATCTGATCGCGCCACGGATTGTTGCCACCACATTAATGATGCCGCTGATGCTGGTGGTAGTTGCCGACGTCATCGGGGTGATGGGCGGCTTTCTGATTGCCACCGGAAAATTGAATTTCAACGCCGGTAATTACATGACCCAGACCATGGATTTTCTCGAGGCAACCGATGTCTATACCAGCCTGTCCAAAGCGGCGGTTTTCGGCTTTTTCATTGCTCTCATGGGCTGTTATCACGGCTATCACAGCCGCGGCGGCGCCCAGGGGGTTGGCATTTCAACCACCAATGCCGTGGTCTCGGCCTGTATGCTTATTCTTTTATCAAATTACATTGTAACGGAGATATTTTTCGCATCATGACGCCAAAATCTGTTACTCCCAAAATCAGCCTGAAAAATCTTCATAAGCAATTTGGCCCGAAAACCGTCCTCGACAGTGTTAACCTTGATATCATGCCCGGCGAATCAATGGTTATCATTGGTGGTTCCGGGTCGGGAAAGTCGGTGACGCTGAAATGTATCCTGGGGCTGTTGCATCCTGAAAGCGGCAGTATCAAAGTGGACGGCAATGAAACCGTGGGCTTGATCGGGAGCAACCGCAAGAAAATACAGCAGAAATTCGGCATGCTGTTTCAGGGCGGGGCATTATTTGACAGTCTGCAGGTGTGGGAAAATATCAGCTTTGGCCTGCTGGCGCAAAGAAAAGTCAATCGCCGTGACGCCCGGGAAATAGCCATCGAGAATCTGCGGCTGGTCGGGCTCAGCCCCGATGTGGCAAAATTAAGCCCGGCGGAGCTGTCGGGCGGCATGCAGAAGCGGGTCGGCCTTGCCCGCGCCATCGCCAGCAAGCCGGAAATTATATTTTTTGACGAACCAACCACCGGCCTTGACCCGATCATGGCTGACGTCATCAACGAGCTTATTCTCCAGCGGGTGAAGGAAATGGGGGTGACCGCCCTCACCATCACCCATGATATGTCGAGCGTACGCAAAATTGCCGACAAGGTCGCCATGATTTACGACGGCAACATCATCTGGACCGGCAGCCGCAGCGAAGTTGACAACAGCGGTAATCCCTATATTGAGCAATTCATTCATGGCCGGGCGGACGGGCCAATCCAGATGGAAATCCTGAAGGCATAATTGATGGCACGGACGCGCAAGAGTTTCATCTGCCAGTCCTGCGGGGCCACCTCCGGCAAATGGGCCGGTCAATGCGAGGCCTGCGGCGAATGGAACAGCATCCTTGAGGAACAAACCAGCCATCATCCCGCGGGGCTTGGCAAGATTTCGCCCCATCTGGCCCGGGGCCGGGCCATTACCTTGAGTAATCTTGAGGGCAAAGACAGGCCACCACCGCGCCTGCTATCCACCATCAATGAATTTGACCGGGCCTGCGGCGGCGGACTGGTTCCGGGATCAGCATTATTGATCAGCGGCGATCCCGGTATTGGCAAATCCACCATTTTATTGCAGGCCGTGGCCAGACTCGCCGCCAACGACATCAGGACAGTCTATATTTCCGGGGAAGAATCAATATCACAGGTCCGCATGCGTGCCAAACGGCTCGGCCTTGACCACAGCCCGGTTCGGCTTGGGGCCGAGACCAATTTACGGGATATTCTGACCACCCTTGACAAGGAACCGGGCCTGCAGGTGGTGGTCATCGACAGCATTCAGACCATGTATGCCGATACCGCGGACAGTGCGCCCGGCACCGTAACCCAGGTCCGCACCTGCGCCCAGGAACTGATCCGCTATGCCAAGGCACGCAATGTCTGTGTGCTGCTGGTCGGTCATGTCACCAAGGACGGCCAGATCGCCGGTCCGCGCGTGCTTGAACATATGGTTGATACCGTGCTTTATTTTGAAGGTGACCGCGGCCACCAGTTCCGAATCCTGCGTGCGGTAAAAAACCGCTTCGGCGGCACCGATGAAATCGGCGTCTTTGAAATGAGCGATCTCGGTCTGCAGGAAGTATTAAATCCGTCGGCATTATTCATTGGCAATCGCAGCGGTGACATCAGCGGCTCGGCAATATTCGCCGGGATGGAGGGATCGCGACCAATGCTGATGGAAATACAGGCACTGGTCGCGCCGTCGTCCCTTGGCCAGCCGCGCCGGGCAGTGGTCGGCTGGGACAGCGGACGACTTGCGATGATCATTGCGGTGCTTGATGGCCGTTGCGGGCTCGGGCTTGGGGCCTATGATATTTACCTGAATGTCGCCGGCGGATTACGCATAACCGAACCGGCGGCGGATATGGCGGTGGCGGCGGCGCTGATTTCGTCGCTGTCGGATCGTCCGATCGCAAAGGAAACCATTCTGTTCGGTGAAATCAGCCTGTCCGGGGAAATAAGACCGGTGTCGCAGGCCGATGCGAGATTAAAGGAATCGGCTAAATTAGGCTTTGTCCACGCCTATATGCCCGCCAATATAAAACATAAAGGCAAGGGGATGAAGCTCAAAGAGCTTGACCAGATCACCAAACTGGTCGATCTTATTGCCCAGGATACATTATAAAGAATATAAGAACCGGATATTGTAGGCAACAGGATCATTTTGATGAATGATATAACTCAGGGATTCTCCCTCAATCCGCTGGACGTAACGGTGGTTGTCATTTTGATAATCTTCGGTATTTTCTCCTATATCCGGGGATTTACCGCAGCCGCCCTGACCCTTGCCGCATGGGGTGGGGCGTTCGTGGCTACCGAATATTTCGCGCCGCTTGTCCTGCCAAAGGTGACCGAAATAATCCAGCCAAAGATTATGGCGCTTGTCATCACCTATGCCGTCATGTTTGTGTTGAGCCTGCTGGTGCTGAAACTTTTCGCGGGCCAGATTGGCCGGATGGTTCGTGACAGTAATATTGGCTCGCTGGACAGGGCGATGGGCCTGCTGTTCGGGCTGTTCAGCGGCATGTTTGTCATCAGCGCCCTCTATATGCTTACCACCCCGTTTATCTCGGAAAATAATCAGCCTGAGTGGTTTAAACAGGCCAAATCGCGGCCACTGATCCAATATGGTGCCAGCATGATTTCCGCGATGAATCCCTATTTTGATAAATTGGACCTGCAGGAAAAACGCAAGGATATTGAGGCCCTGGAGCGGATGAAGAAATTAATTCCGTCTTTTCCGGAAAATAAAAAAGATAATAAAAAATCCAAGGGCAAAGACGAAAAATACCAGAAGAAAAATCAGCAGGAAATGGATAAACTGTTCAAGAAATTATCAAAAGGCTAAAAAAGGGTTCCCTTCTGTTTTAATAGATCATATAACGCCAGCAACAGCATTTTGATGAGTTGCCCATGACAGATCGAAACCTTGCACCGTTTATATTGGCCGCCTTCATTCCGAATTTAGATGATGACGATAAATTCCACGATGAATGCGGTGTTTTCGGCATCTGTAACAATCCAGAGGCGGCGGCCCATACCGTGCTTGGTCTTCATGCGCTGCAGCACCGGGGACAGGAGGCGGCGGGGGTGGTGTCCTGTGACAACGCCCAGTTCCATTCCCATAAATCGCTGGGCCATGTTGCCGATAATTTCAATTCACCCCATGTCATCGAATCGCTCCCCGGCGATTGCGCCATCGGCCATGTACGTTATTCGACCTCCGGCGGCTCCGGCATGCGCAATATCCAGCCGCTGTTTGCCGACCTTGCCACCGGTGGATTTTCGGTCGCTCATAATGGCAACCTCACCAACGCTCTGACCCTGCGCCGCCATCTGGTCAGCAAAGGATCAATCTTTCAATCGACCTCTGATTCCGAGGTCATTATTCATCTGGTCGCGACCAGTACCTATCTGTCACTGCAGGATCGCTTCGTTGATGCCCTGCGCCGTATTGAGGGGGCCTTTGCCATCGTTGCCCTGAGCAAGGACAGTCTGATTGGCACCCGTGATCCGCTTGGGGTGCGGCCACTGGTTCTGGGTAAACTATCGGGCAACAGCTATATTTTTGCCTCTGAAACCTGCGCCCTTGACATTATCGGCGCGGAATATATCCGCGATGTCGAGCCGGGTGAAGTGGTTACCATTGACCGGGACGGCATTCATTCCCTGAAACCGTTTCCGCTGCGCAAAGCCCGGCCCTGCATATTCGAGCATGTCTATTTCTCGCGCCCCGACAGCCTGAGCGACGGCAAAAGCATCTATAAAGTCCGCAAGAATATTGGCCGGGAACTGGCCAGAGAATGCCGGGTCAAGGCCGATCTGGTCGTCCCCGTCCCGGATTCCGGCACTCCGGCAGCGATTGGCTATGCTCAGGAGGCCAACATTCCCTTTGAACTCGGCATTATCCGCAACCATTATGTTGGCCGGACCTTTATCGAGCCTTCTGACCAGATCCGCCACCTCGGGGTCAAGCTTAAACATAATGCCAATCGCGGCGAACTTGAGGGCAAGATTGTCGTTCTGGTCGATGACAGCATCGTGCGCGGCACCACATCGACCAAGATCGTTGATATGGTGCGTCAGGCCGGGGCCAAAGAGGTTCATATGAGGATTGCCAGCCCGCCGACTATCGAGCCGTGCTATTACGGCGTCGATACCCCGGAAAAGGACAAGCTGCTCGCCGCCAATATTACTTTGGCAGAAATGACCCGCTATATCGGTGCCGACAGCCTCGCCTTTGTCTCAATAGACGGGCTTTACCGGGCGGTATGTGCCAAGGACAGGAATCACAGCAGTCCGCAATATTGTGATGCCTGTTTTACCAGCGACTATCCAACCTCTCTTACTGACAGGGAACAGAATGATGCCCCGGCGCAAATTTCTTTTCTCAAGGAAATCGGATCAAAATCATGACAAAACGACTTAAAGACAAAATAGCTCTGGTTACCGGGGCAACACGCGGCATCGGGGCCGGTGTCGTCAGGGCGCTGGCCCGTGAGGGTGCCTATATTATCATGGTGGGCCGGACTACCGGCGCCCTCGAAGAGATGGATGATGTGGTCCACGAGCTTGGGGCAGAGGCGACACTGGTGCCGATGGATTTGACCGATTCCAAGGCCATTGACCGGCTTGGCGGTCATGTTGCAGAAAAATGGGGTCGGCTTGATATCCTGATTGGCAATGCCGGTATCCTCGGCCCTATCAGCCCGGTTGGCCATATCCCGCCCAAGGACTGGGACCAGTTGCTGGCGGTTAATTTAACCGCGAATTACCGTTTGATCCGGTCTTTTGACCCACTGCTGAAGGCCGCCGATGCCGGGCGAATGGTCTTTGTTACCTCGACCGTCGGCGAAGACTGCCGGGCCTATTGGGGCGGGTACGGCTGCACCAAGGCGGCGCTTAACTGCATGGTTAAAAGCTATGCGCTCGAGATCGCCAACATCAGCAATGCCCGGGCCAATATTCTCAACCCCGGCCCGATCCGCACCCAGATGCGCGCCGCCGCCGCCCCGGGCGAAGACCGGGACAGCCTTGATACCCCCGATGATGTCGCACCACTATTCGTAAAAATGTGCCTGCCAGAATTTCAGCAGAATGGCACAATTATATCCTATGCAGATTATAAAGCCGGAAAATATGAGGG
>JAADGA010000005.1:10919-14684 GCA_013152615.1 Alphaproteobacteria bacterium | reverse complement strand
TGGCCTCGGGATTGCTCAGGAAGCGGCGCTGAAATTCAAGGAAACCTGCGGTCTTCATGCCGAAGCCTTCAGTGCCGCCGAAATAAAACACGGCCCGATGGCAATCGTGAAAAAAGGCTTTCCGGTGATGGTTTTTTCACTTCAGGATCAGACCCAGCCCAGTATTGACGCGGCGGCGACAGCCTTTATCGACCGGTCGGCACGGCTGCTTGCGGTGGGGAAATCCTATGACGGGGCGTGCAACCTTGACACCGTCTTCGGTAGTATGGCGGCTGAACTGCGGCCGATTATTTTTATCCAGTCCTTTTATAAATTTGTCAATGCGCTTTCGCTTGCCCGCGGCTATAATCCCGACCAGCCGCCCTATTTAACCAAGGTTACGGAGACATTATAATTATGAAAGCCCTAGTCAACGCCCGCGTCTTGACCCCGGAAGGCTTCAGAGAGGGGCAAACAATCCTGTTTTGCGACGGTCAGATCCGTGACATCTGCGATGATCATGATTGTCCGGCGGGGGTTACGGTCGACCGTGATCTTGAAGGCATGACCCTGCTGCCCGGCTTTATCGATATTCAGGTCAATGGCGGCGGCGGGGTTCTGTTTAATGACTGTCCCACCGTTGACGGCATCAGGGCCATTGGCGCCGCCCACCGTAAATTTGGCACCACCGGATTCCTGCCAACCCTGATCAGTGACGACCTTGACGTTATGGCGCAGGCGATCGACGCCGTTGAAATGGCCATAGATCAGGGCGTCCCCGGTGTTCTTGGCATTCATCTTGAGGGGCCGTTCCTGAATAAACGGAAATGCGGGGTTCATGATGCGACAAAATTCAGGGTGATTGATGATGAGGCGCTGGCGCTGATGTCGCGCCTCAGGGGCGGCAAAACCGTGGTCACACTGGCACCGGAAATGACCACGCCTGATATTATTCGTGCCCTTGATCAGCGCGGGGTGATTATCTCCGCCGGTCATACGCTGGCAACCTATGACGATGCCTGTGCGGCACTGGATGCGGGCCTGACCGGATTTACCCACCTGTTTAACGCCATGACCCCGCTGAACAGTCGTGCGCCCGGCCTGATTGCCGCCGCGCTGGAGGACCCGCGGGCATGGTGCGGCATTATCGCAGACGGCCATCATGTTCACCCGGCGATGCTGCGGCTCGCGCTGCGTGCCAAACAGAGTTGCGGCAATGACCAGATATTTCTGGTTACCGACGCCATGCAGTCTGTTGGCAGCAAAGACAAAGCTTTTATGCTCGGCGGGCGGGAAATTAAGGTGACGGGCGGGAAATGTATCACTGCGGACGGTATCCTCGCCGGATCGGACCTGAGCATGATCGCCGCGGTCAGGAACGCCGTCGATTTCCTTGACCTTGATCTGGAGCAGGCCAGCCGCATGGCCGGTATGGTCCCGGCCCGCTTTATCCGGCTGCAGGATCGGCTCGGTGAGATACGCCCCGGTCTTCAGGCCGACTTTGTGGCGGTTTCTGCTGAAATGACGGTCGTGGAAAGCTGGATCAACGGACAGATTTCTGTCGCCTGATCCCGGCCATCAGACATCAATTACCACTCCCGGATTAAGAATATTTTTTGGGTCCATCGTTGTTTCCAGCAGCCGCATCAGGGCGATTTCCGCCGCACTCCGGCTATAATGCAGCCAGTCTTTCTTCTCGCGCCCGATGCCATGCTCCGCCGAAACCGAGCCGGAAAACGCCCGGAGCGGATGATAAACCGCGAGGTCCGACAGGTGCCGTGTTGTCGGGGCCTCTGTCCCCCCCGGGATGACAAACAGATGAAGATTGCCGTCGCCGACATGACCAAAAACCAGGCATTGCGCGGCTGGAAAATCCTGCTTGAGCCGCGCCTTGACCTGATCAACATAAGTCGCCATATCTTTAATCGGCAGGCTGACATCATAGAGATAAACCGGCTTTTTCGCCAGCACAGGATCAAAATTATCCCGGATAGCCCATAACGCCGCGCGCTCGGCCCCGGATTTGGCAACAACCGCATCGACGATCAATCCGGCGTCAAACACCTGCTCCATGACCGTGATAAACCGGGCCGCATTCTCATCGCGGTTTTCACATTCCACCAACAGATAAAACGGATAATCGCGGGCCAGTGGTGGCTTGTTGCCGGTGGTTACCGCCTGATAATAATCGCCCCACATTACTTCGAACGAGGACAGGCCTGCCCCTAAATCCTGTTTCAGGCGATTGAGCAGGCGCGGCAGCTTTTCAAAACCATTGAGCGCAACCAGCGCCGTCTGCCGAAACGGCAACCGCGGTTCAAGCTTCAGGACCGCCCGTGTTACCACCCCGAGCGTGCCTTCAGAGCCGATAAACAACTGTTTGAGATCAAAACCGGCGTTATTTTTGAGCATGCGGTTCATCATCGACAGCACGGTTCCATCCGCGGTCACGACCTCAAGCCCCAGCACAAGATTGCGCATCATGCCATAGCGCAGGACATTGACCCCGCCGGCATTGGTGGCGACAGTGCCGCCGATGGTGCATGATCCCCGCGCCCCGAGGTCTCGAGCGCAAACAGCATATCCTGGGCGGCAACGGCTTTCTGCACCGTCTCCAGCACCGAGCCCGCCTGCACCACCGCCACCCCGCCGAACACATCAATTTCCTCAATCGCGTTCATTCGCTCAAGGGACAGGACAATATTATCCGGACCGGTTGCCGCGCCGTTGGCACAGCCGGTCAGGCCGCCGTGGGTGATAATGGTCTGGCCATGATGGTGACAGATTTTCAGAATTTTACTGACGTCACCGGTGGTCGCCGGGCGCAGCACCAGACGCGCCTGCAATGGTGAGCTGTCCCAATAACCCGCAGACCGGGCCGAAATTTCATCACCTTCAAGCAGACAATTGGGGGTAAGGGCGGATTTCAGCGCTTCAATCACATCAGACATTATACAATAGTCCCTTTCTTAGCAGGCCGGAAACAGGATTCCGCCGGTTGCCGACCTGTCAATTCCCGTGGTTCCGGGAAATGTAATCGGCAGATTTTCTTTCCGCCGCGCCGCAAGATAGGCAAAGGCCTCGGCCTCAATATCATCGCCGCGCCAACCGAAATCATCGGCATCAACGCATTTTACCCCAAGGTACCGTCTTAATGCGGCCATGATGGTGCGGTTGTGGCGACCGCCGCCACAAACAATCCACAGCGCTGGCCTGGCAGGCAGGAAAGCCACCGCCCGTTTTACCGCGGCGGCACTGAAGGCGGCGAGGGTTGCCGCACCGTCCGCAGCAGACAGCCCGTCAACATCATCCAGTGAAAAATCATAACGATCAAGCGATTTCGGTACCGGGGCCTCGAAATAGGGATATTTCATCAATGCCGCCAGACAAGGCTCATTGACAGTACCGCTTGCGGACAGGATGCCGTTCCGGTCATAGTCGCCGAGCCCGTGCGCCGCCACCCATTGATCCAGAAGTCCGTTTCCCGGTCCGCTGTCAAAGGCGATCAGCCGCTCTGTGGCATCGCTGTAGGTGAGATTTGCCACTCCGCCGATATTCAACACCGCCACCGGACCGTCAATATGGCTCCTTTTCAGCAACGCCTGATGATAAACTGGGGTCAGCGGCGCTCCCTGCCCACCGAGGGCAATATCATGTGACCGAAAATCACCAACGACATCAATTGCGCAAACACGGGCAAGCCCGGCAGCGTCGCCGAGCTGAATAGTTCGTCTTTGTTCTGGCCGGTGCAGCACGGTCTGACCATGAAAACCAATCAGATCCACG
>JAADGA010000005.1:0-10912 GCA_013152615.1 Alphaproteobacteria bacterium | reverse complement strand
TCCCGCTGTCAGGCCGCGCCCTCATCAGCCCGACCACCCGGATATGGGCGTCGGTAACCGCTTTTTCGGCCTGGCTGAAACTTTCCGGCCGTGGCGACCCGGTGGTGAAATCTGTCCTGAGGGCATCAGCAATCGCCGCTTGTATCGCCGCTTTTTCTGCGGTCAGATAAGGAAAGGTCGCCGCCGGACCAAAGCCGTCAATAGCAACCCCGTCCGTATCAAGGATGGCGGCGTCAATCCCGTCGAGCGAGGTGCCGCTCATCAGCCCGAGAACACGCATCATGCGCTCCGCTCTGGTGGCGATAAAAGAGCGTGCAGCCGGGCGCGGGCGGCGGCTGGGTCAAAATCCTGTGCGGGCTGGAACGCCACCCGGTCCGCCCCTTCGGCCCGGCGCAAAGCCGCCCCCGTCAGCGGGACGGCGCAGCGGGCCACCTGTTCCATGTCGGCCATCACGCCGTTACAATGCAACAGCATATCACAACCGGCCTGAAGCGCGGCCCGGCCCCGGCCCTCAAGCGAGCCGCTCAGGGCATTCATATTCAGGTCATCGGTCATAATCAGACCGTCAAATCCGCATTGTTGGCGCACCACGTCCTGAATGATGATCGGCGAGATGGTTGCCGGGGCCAGCGGGTCAATATCCTGATAAATCACATGGGCGGTCATTAACATCGCCTCACGGTTAAACGCGCGGAAGGGAGCAAAATCAGTCGCCGCCAGTTCCGACCATGGGGCCGTAACCCGTGGCAGCGAGAGATGGCTGTCGACCACCGCCCGGCCATGCCCCGGCCCGTGTTTGATCACCGGGGCGACGCCCCCGGCAACAAGTCCGTCAATCACCGCCCGGCCGAGGATGCACACCGTGTCGACATCTGTGCCCAAAGCCCGCTCAACCACGATATCATGAGCCCCGGCGACCGGCACATCCAGCATCGGGGCGCAGTCAATATTAATCCCGATTGGCTTCAGATCAGCGGCGATCAGACGATAATTCAGGAAGGCCGCCTCTATTGCCGCCTCGGGACAGCGGGCATATAGGTGCGGGAATACCGTCGGTGCGGGTGGCAGACGCCAGACCGGCTGCGGCAGGCGCGAGACCCGTCCGCCTTCCTGATCAACAAGCACGGCGACATTATCGCGCTGAACCGCCGCCCTGAAATCATCGGTCAGCGCCCGAACCTGATCTTTTGAGATGATATTACGGCTGAAAAGGATCAATCCCCACGGGTTCAGCTCGCGAAAGAACGCTTTTTCCGCCTCATTCAGCCGCTCCCCGGCACAGCCGAAAATTACCGATGCCTGCTTCATCTATAATTCCTTACACTTGTTTTTCGGGGATAACGACCCTGCTCACATAATATAAAACCGGCCTGACCACCCGGAGAGGGATTGGGTTCGGGCGGTGGCTATTGCTGGATATTCCCCAGATTCATCACAAAATCATAGCGGTCACCCCGATAGGCCGACCGGGTCAGTTCGACCGGAGTGCCGTCATGAAGATAAGACCGTCGTTCAATCCGCAATATTTCACTTTTTTCTTCAACCGAGAGCAGGCCCGCTTCGGTCGGGGTCGCCAGAGAGGCCCGGACCTTTTGCGTCCCCTTGACCGGCCGGTTGCCTTTTGTTTCCAGCGCCTGATAAAGCGATTCGGTTATCTGGTCGATGCCGGGCAATAATCCTGCCGGGACCACCGCCTGCTCGATTGCCAGCGGCTCACCATTGGATAACCGCACCCGCCCAAGGCGCATAACCCGGTCAGTCTGGGCGATTGCCAGAATTTTGGCTTCTTCAACCGTCGGCGTGCCGTAGGCTTTCATTATCCAGATGGTCTGGGGGGTAAAGCCGCGATTGCGAACCGCATCGGTAAAGCCGCTCAGGCTTGAACCAAGATGCTCAACCCGGGGCAGGACAAAAGTGCCCGACCCGCGTTTGCGCACCAGAACCCGATCGTCAACCAGCTTGTTCAGGGCATTGCGTATGGTCACGCGCGAGGTCCCGGTCAGCTGGCACAGGTCCCGTTCAGGCGGCAAGGCATCGCCGACGGCAATATTGCCCTCAAGAATATAGTTGCGGATATTATTTGCTATTTGCAGATATAACGGTGTGTTCATGTCCTTGTCAGGACTGATATTGATCAAAGCAACTTCCTGTCATCCGGTTTGTTTTCTGCCAATTATAGCCTCCAGTGCAGAACGAAGGTTACCATCATATTTGAACAGAAGATTTTTCGCCTTTTTCATATTTACACCAACAGACAGAAGTATTGCAATTTTAATATTGCCTCCGGCCTGATTCAAAGCGGTTTCAGCCGTTGGCGGGTCACATTTGGCGATGCGTATAATCATGCCGACGGCACGGTGATGTAATTTTGCATTTGAAATCTGCATATCCACCATCATGCCCTTGTAAACCCGTCCCAGACGCAGCATAATTGCCGTTGACAGCATGTTCAAGACAACTTTTTGCGCGGTTCCCGCCTTCATTCTGGTCGAGCCGGCAATGATCTCTCTTCCGGTTTCTGCGAGGATCGGATGAACCGCTTTTTCCAGCAGGACTGAGCCGGGGTTGTTGGCGACCCCGATACTCAGGGCACCAACGATATTGGCCTCCTCTATCGCGCTCACCGTGAACGGCGTCTGGCCGCTCGCCGCCACCGCAATCAGGACGTCATTACCGCTTAAATTATTGGTGCGCAAACCCTGCACCGCTTCTTCAGCATCATCTTCTGCCTTTTCCGCACTCCGGGACAGCGCCGATATGCCGCCGGCAATAACATAAAAAACCCGGTCTGCGGGCCAGCCGAAAGTCGGCCCGAGCTCGACCCCGTCCTGAACCGCAATCCGGCCCGAGGTGCCCGCCCCGACATAGGCAAGCCGCCCGCCGTGGCGTAATTTTTCCGCAGCAGCATCGGCGGCCGCAGCGATATTGGCAACGGCATTCTTGATTATGGTTACCGCATCAATTTGTCCCGTAAGCATGGCCTCAACGGCCTTTTGGGTTGGCCATTGGTCAATATCGACAAATTGGGGATCTATTTTTTCAGTTTGCATTATTTTGTTAAGTACATTCTATATTTTTTAATTACATTCCAGCTATATTTCTTAATTACATTCCAGCTTTTACAGAACCATTATCCTGAAGACGACCCGGTCCTACCTTATCATGCGGATGCGGTGCTTCAAGAAGATAAAAATACCCGGCATTTGTGATCTCTGTCAGAAAAGACAAATGCCGGGCGGATGAATTTTACCGCTTCATCGTCAGGGAAAGGCCAAATGACCGTCCAATGACATTATAGGTTGCCGGGAAGGTATTGAAGGCCTGCTGATTAGTGCCGACCAGCGGTGGCATATGGTCAAACAGGTTATCAATTCCGGCACGGATACTGAAGGTTTCATTCACATCCCAGATGGCGGCAAGGTTAAAATAATTCTGGGCGGCGATATGCTTTACATCACCACCATTTGGATCATTAACGCCGCCAATCATGCGCCAGCTCAGCTGAACATTGACATTATCATCATGCCATGTCGCGGTGACAAAATGGCGATAGGCGGCCTGTACCCGGGTATCAATTGAACAGGCGCTCGCGAATGAGGCCTTGCAGTCAACGATATTGGTGAACTGGCTGTTACGTTTGGTCTGCTGGGTAACAATCGTGCCTTTATAGCTGAAATCCAGAGTATCGCCCGGGAGGCTATCCGGCAGGTCAACATGATAGCTGGCGGCGATATCAATCCCCCTGATTTTGAAGGATGATACATTTCTGTCCCGGACATCACCAAGAGAAATCTGGCCATTGGTCCCACGGGGAACGAGGGCGCACAGCGGATTGCCGGGTGTCGGATTGTCAATATAACAGTTTCTGGCGGCATCCCATGGAAAGATCACAAACAAACCACCGTTAATGACGATATTGAAATAATCAACCGACAGCGTCAGCCCCGGAACCGCGGAAGGGGTGATAACCGCGCCGAGGGTCAGGGTATTGCCGGTTTCAGGTTTCAGCTTCTGATTGCCACCAAAAATGAACTCGGCATTGCCGACATTGGTAATATAGGGCGCGGCCGGGGCACCAAGAGCCGCACACTGGGTGGTAGAAGCCCCGGTTACTGCCGGATTGGAGCAGGGGTCGACCAGACGCCCTGTATTGGTGCTGTTGACAAAAATACTCAGGGGAATACTGGCAATAGGCCCGAATAATTCGCCGACATTTGGCGCCCGGACCGTTGACTGATAGGAGCCGCGGAAACGAATACTGTCATTGACCGCCCAACTGCCGCCGACTTTCCACGAATTCTTGCCGCCCGAAGTAGAATAATCGGAATAACGGTAGGCGCCGTCAACGCTCAGATCTTTTATGAAGGTGATGTCTTTCAGTAACGGCACCCGCAGTTCGCCGTAGACTTCCTTGACATTAAAGCCGCCGATAATTGCCGGACGCTTGCCCTGGGTAAAGGTCTGACCGGTGGCAATCGCACTGTCATTAATCTCATCGGCTTTTTCGTTGCGGTATTCGGTACCCGCGACCCAGCTTACCGGACCGGCCGGCAGCGAAAACAGATCGGTGCTGTCACCGGTCAATACCATGGCCGCAACCAGCTGCCGGTGGGAACGATTACGACTTAGCGGCACCGATATAAAGTCAACCGCCTTCTGGCTCATACTGTTCGGGCCAAATAAATTAACCGGGGCGCAACCGCCGGAGCCATCAGCACAGACCGGGTCCCCCGCGCCGTTGATGGTGGCATTTGCCGCCTGGGTCATGCGCGCCTTCAGGCCTTCGCCGGTAATCAGGTGATGTTCGTCCGAACGGCCATACTGGACATAGCCGTTCCAGTTGACGTTATCGCCAAGCGCGCCGCGCAGACCAAACTGCAACTGGTAGGTTGTCCGGTTGGTGTTGCGGGTTACATGACCAAATTCGGTAAGACTGCGCCTTACCGTCAGCGAGGTCTGCCCGCTGGTGCCGAAATCAAGCATTGAACGGATATCCGGCGTCAGAAAGGGATTGTTGCTCTGAACCGTAATCTTGATTCTTCTGCTGAGCGGGTTCAGCACTGACCGGATCTGGCTGTTGGAGAACATTGCCCGGCCATAGGCTTCAACCCCGTCGGTGATATTATAATTAAAGAACACATCGCCGCTAAACCGTTGCATCGGCATGATCATGGTATTGGCCGCGGTAAAATCGCCGGTCTGCGGGGTGGTGGTGAATTTTCCGGCGTCGGTAAAGGAGAATGATCCCAGAGAACCGGCAAAATTGCCTCCGGACGGATAGCGTGTCACCGGCACTCCGCCGTCATTCAGGCGTACCGCAGAGAAACTGCGCTGCCCGGCAAGGAGCTGGCCGCGCTTGGTATAGCCGATATAGCCACTGATATGGCCCCGGTCGCCGCCGATATTTGATCCAAAGGCAATATTGCCGCCATATTGTTCGGCCCCGCCCTTGCCGGAAAATTTATAATTGCTTGTTGCCTTCAGCCCCTCGAATTTATCATTCATAATAAAGTTGACAACCCCGACAACTGCGTCGGCACCATAAACAACCGAGGCACCGCCGGTCAGGACTTCCACCCGTTTAACCAGCGCCGCCGGAATGGAATTGATGTCAACCGAGTTACGGAAACCAAAGGGCGCGCCGCGGGTGCCGTCAATCAGCACCAGCGTCCGGTTCTGACCGAGACCACGCAGATCGACCACCGCAGCACCAAAGGCGTCATTGCCGGTACTGGTCGCGCCGATACCGGCGGAAACCTGGGGCAGTTTTGCCAGAAATTCTTCCGAATTCATCACCCCTTCTAATTTAATCTGTTCGCTCGAAACCGTGGTGACCGGGCTGGTTCCCATCAGGTTGGCATTGGGTAACCGGGTTCCCGTTACCACAATATTTTCCAGCACAGTCTTGTCCGCCGTTTTCTGCGTGGCGGCCTTGTCAGCGGTTTTTTCCGCCAAAGCCGTCTGGGACAATGCCGACAGCAAAAGCCCGCAGGCTGAGGTCAAAAGTAACCTGGATTTAAAATTCATCTTGAAATTTCCTTTCCCTAACTAGAATTTTTATAAAACCTTGCCGCCAGCCGTTAACTATGGCGAACCATAGAAATTGGTGGCAGGTTATATTTATCAACCAATTCAATACCGAAACATATCATTTGGTGTAATTTAAGTGTAAAATACCATAAACTATCCCTTTTGGCGATGTCAATATAAAACCAATTTAATTCCAATATTGTTTTTCTGCGGATATTATTCTGGCGGTTATTTCAGCGGAGAGACTTTCGGTGAGCACGGTTTGGTGTGCTGTGGCTCCTTCCCGGACGAGATTAAACGGGGAGATTATATTGTCTCTTTCGGTCTCATAGCGCCAGATTTTCATATTTCCATCACTAATCTGTAAAAAATACAGATTATAAGCCGGGGTAGGGTCACGGCAGGTTAAGGCGTAATCACAGCCGATAATATAAGCGGTTTTCATACATCTTTTTATTAAGGGCTGGTTAAATCGATAATGGATGGCACAAAAGATATTTCCACAGTGTTACATATCGATTTCAAAGCGATGAAATCCGTTATGTCGCCACTGACGGCGGATTTTAAGCAAGAAATAGCGGCAAAGGCTCTTTATGGCCACAAGGAACACCGGGAACACAAGGAACACAGGGAACGGTCCCGTATTATTGAGACCTTATACAAGACTTATTGGGCGGATTTATGCCGACGATTACGAAGAGTTTTCGGTGAAGGGCCGCCTGAAATAGAGGATCTGGCTCAAACCGCCTTTACAAAAGTTGTGGAAATTGAAGATCTGAACCGTATTCGCCATCCCCGGGCCTTCCTGTTTCGGACCGCCACAAATCTGGGATTTAACAGCATAAAACATATCAGGACCGCGCGGAATTTTATTGAGCAGGAGTTGCGGGACGCCGGTGAGCCACTGACAGAAGAGTTTAATCTGGAAAATGTCTTCACTGACAGAGAGCGGCTGCACGTCATCATAGCGGCAATTGACAGGCTTTCGGCCAAACAAAAAGAGATATTGATCAGAAGCCGTATCTATGGCGAGACCTATGCGCAGATAAAATCGGAAACAGGGTGGAGCCACGCCGATATCAGCCGTCAGTTGGCGGCGGCGCTTGCGGTGTTGCAGAAAAAATTATGCGCCTTTGAAACAGATGATGAACAATAAAAGAAAAACTAATGAACGATATTATCCAGGGGGATAGACTGACTATAGCAAGGCACGACAGAATAGAAAAGAAAGCCCGCGAATGGCTGGTTTATCTCTATTCCGGCACGGCCGATAACCGGGGCCGTGAGGCGTTTCACTGCTGGTTAAACCAGTCACCGGCCCATCTTAAGGCCTATCGTGCGCTGGAACAGATTTGGCGGGATCTGGTGCTGATTGATAATATAGAAGAGGTGGCGTCAATCCCGGGGCAGAGGCCGGCTACGGCCAATAGCCGGGCATTTTCTGTCTTTGGGCTAACGCCCGCCCAATTCCGCAATCTGCGCTCGGCAATTGTCGGCGGACTGATTGCCGCCAGCCTTATGGTCGTTATCGGGACCCTGTTCTACCAATTTTATGCCCCGGTCAAAACCACCTATTATTCAACGGGCATCGGCAAAAAGGATAATATCGGATTGCCCGACGGCAGTGTGGTTACGCTGGGCGCGGATTCCGCGATTGTTACCCGTTTTTCCAGCCATCACCGCGAAGTGGCCTTGACCCGGGGAGACGCCTATTTTGATGTTGCCCATGATGCGGCACGTGTGTTTAAAATCACCGTATCCAACACAGAAATCAGGGTTTTCGGCACCGAGTTTGATGTTAAAAAAGGCCCGCATGACGTTCGTGTTGCCGTCGCCAGAGGCAAAGTCGAGGTATCGACCGCCCGGGGACAGCAAAGGGGAACCCGTCCCCCGGTCCGGCTCTATGCGGGCGAGCAGGTCATCGCCCAGCTGAACGGCACTCTGGCACAGAAGACAGGCTTTAATCCGGCGACAGTATTTTCCTGGCGCAAAGGTCGGCTGGTTTATGTCAATGTTCCCTTGGCCGAGGTGATTGCCGATGTTAACCGATACCGGAAAATCCCGATCAGAATTGGCACAAAAAGCCTTGAAACCATTCGGGTGACGACATCCTTTCGTAGCGGCAACAGCGATCAGATGCTGGCCGGGCTTGCGGCCACTGAATCGGTTACCATTACCAATATGGGATCTTTCATAATGATCCTGCCAAAAGCCGCCGTTAAAAAAAGCCTGTAATCCGGCCAAACCTGTAATCCGGTCAAACCTGTAGCCCGGTCAAATATGAAGCTTCCGTGAAAACTGCTTCTGGGCTGGAAAGAAAATCAGAGATAGCTGTCTTGTTAATATAGGGCGCCCCCCTATGCAGAAGATTATGCATGTGAGGATACATCATCAAATGTGATGTGCAAACACACCACCCCAATGGAGAAGGCTATGAAGATTCACTCGATGCTTAAAACCATTCTGATATCCGGGGCCATTGCCTCAATATTCGCAATGGAACCATCAGCATTCGCTCAGGATACCGTTAAAATATTTAACATTCCGTCCCAACCACTGGCACAGGCGCTGGCAAAGTTTTCCGAGCAGGCGGATATTACGATTTTTGCATCATCCGCGCTGACCGCAGGCAAAACATCAAAAATATTAACCGGTAAATATGATACGGCGATGGCGCTTGAAAATATTCTCAGGGGCAGTGGTCTGGTGGCTCAAACCGATCACGGCGGCACTATCATCATAAAACGCCATGAAGAATCAGCGAAATCGGCCGCAGAGAAACCCCGGGCGCAAAACAGCACTATGGCCTCTACACCAATGGCCGAAGTCATTGTGACCTCGCAGAAAAGACGGCAAAATCTGCAGAATGTCGCGGAGGCGGTCACTGCCATCAGTGGCAAAGACTTTGATGTGTTGAATATCCGGGATCCCTTTGATCTCAGTGACAAGGTTCCCGGCATGGTTTTTACCAATGTTCAGGGCTATCGCCGGACGATCGCAATCCGCGGTATCGGCAATCAGGTCCCGGATAATGCTGCGACCAAACCGGGGGTCGCCTATCATATTGACGGCATATTCATGTCGAATGATTTTGCCCTGTTTCAGGATCTGGTTGACATCTCCAGAATTGAGATTACCCGTGGCCCCGATGGCACCTTATATGGCAACAGCTCATCCGGCGGCATGGTCAATGTTATTACCAGAAAACCGAATTTTGACAATGTGGAGGGCTTTGTCGATGCCACCATCGGCAGCTATGCCACGACACGGATCCGTGGCACGGTTAATATTCCGCTCACTGACAAGCTGGCGGTAAAATTCGTTGGCTCCCATCGTCAGCATAACGGTTATACTAAAAACCTTGCCATTCCGGGTCATAATCTGGATGACAGGAATGATGATTCGCTGGCGGTACAATTATTGTGGCAGCCCGTTGAAAATCTTACGGTCAATATCGCCCATTATGCCTTCAGGCAGGCGATAAACGGCCCGGCACTGAAGGGCGGGTTTGATACGGTTTCTGCCGATCCGCGCAAGGTTTCCCACGATACGCTGGAATCTTTTAATATTGATAATTCCATGACCGATATGATTATTGGCTGGCAGACGTCGGTTGCCCATGTCAAGGGCCTGTTCAGTTATCAGAAATACCGGATGCACCGGGTTCTTGATGCCGACCGTTCTTCGTTAACCGCCAATGATCCGGCACCCTTGCCGCGGATTGGCATTATTGATCACGTCGGTGAATTGCCGATCCGTCAGCATGTCGGAACCCTGAAACAGCGGGACAGGACCTATACAGCCGAGATTGATGTGTCGTCGCTGAAAAATGACAATCCCTTCAGCTGGATCATCGGCAGCTTCTATATGAATACCAGAATATTCAGCAATACCGCCAATTTCCTTGATGCGGGCTATACCGGCAAGCCGGTGGACACGCGGACAACATCGCCCAGTGTCTTTATCAATCCGGATGTTGATTATATCAATGCCGATTACCGTAATTTTCAATCATATGCCCTGTTTGGTCAGGCCAGTATCAGCCTGTTGGATGACCGGCTGAAAGTCACCGGTGGATTACGCTATACCGAGAATAATTTTAATGACGTACGCTGTAGCCTGAATTGTGTTGTCAATGGCCGCAAAACCGCCAGAAGACCATTTTCAAAGAGGCATAATGTCACCTATAAAGCCACAATCAGCTATAAAGTAAAGCCGGATAACCTGTTATATGCCTCCGTTGCCACCGGGATTAAACCGGCGGCATCCAATAACGGCTTTGCCACCGACACCACCGGTGCCGGTTATTTTCCGGAAATATTCAAGCCGGAGAAAGTTACCGCCTTTGAATTAGGCTCCAAGAATGTTTTCCTTGATGGCCGTCTGAATCTGAATGTTGCGACTTTCTATTATGATATAAATAATTATCTGTTTCAATCTGCCGGTCTTCGTCTGACCGGCAAGGGGGTCAGTGGCGGCACAAACCTGCCCAAGTCAAAAATATATGGTATCGAAATTGAAACCCGGGCTTCTCTAAGCGATGACTTCTGGGTTGATGCCAATTTATCCATCAGCGGATCAGATATTACCAAAGGTCGTCTGGCGATTGATCGCGCGGCCCAAATCAATGCGACTGCCGGTCTTACCGCGCCGGTTTCCGTTGGTGGTGCCGGTCTCAGTCCTTATGGCAAGCTTGCGCCATCTCTGATCAAGGTAATCAGGTCGCTGGCCGTCGACCTTACCGGCAACAAACTGCCGAAAATCCCGAATGTCGTTGTCAATCTCAGACTGAATTACAAACGGGATCTGGCGGACTGGGGATCGTTAATCGCCACCGTAACCTATACCTATCGCGGTAAATATTTTGCCCGGGTGTTTAATT
>JAADGA010000004.1 GCA_013152615.1 Alphaproteobacteria bacterium | reverse complement strand
GTTTTGTCGAGGACAAGGCAGCGGAAATCGCCCAGTCAATGGGCGCGGTTTCCGATTTTCGCCTGTTGCTGATGACCGCAATCTCGCTGGCCGATCAACTGGACGAGACCCGGGATATGGCAGACGGAAAAGACCCGCGTGACCGGGCTGCACATATGGAAAAAACCCTTGTCAACGCCCTTAAACGTATTGAGGATATTACCCGCGAAGCAGAGGCCAACGGCCAGGCGGATTTTTAACTTTTCCCGGCTTGACGTGACGGCGGAACTCCGCTCCCTCCAATTTTTTATTTGGCCTCAATCGTCGGCGCTCACGCTTAGGCTTGCCTCGCACCCGCTCGGGCGGCCGGTCGGCCTTGCCTCAGCCCTCTGGTCTTCGGAGGCTGAGTATTGTGTGGAGAGAGTGAGGGTAGTGGCCTTTTTTTTGTTTGATGGGGGATTCTCCCCCGCGCGCACGCTCCCCCGCCTCGCATTGGCTCGGGCGGCCGGTCGGCCTTGCCTCAGACCATTATGGTCTTCGGAGTCTGAGTATTGTGTGGAGAGGGTGGTATTGGGTACCCTTAGTTTTATCCGGAAAGGGTTCAGCCTCCGAAGCCCGCAGGGCTGAGGCAAGGCCGACCGGCCGCCCGAGCCAATGCGAGGCGGGGGAGCGAGGCGACGAGCGGGGGGAACCCCCACCTCTTAAAAAGAAAGGCAACCCAAAAACCCTATCCGGTTATACGCGACCGCACGCCCGGAGCTTTAGCGCAGGCGGGAGTATCCCCCATTTCTTAAAAAACATCCCCCCCCCTTAAAAAACCAAAACTCTATTTCTCCGCATCTTTGTGCAGCTTGTCGGTAATGGCGCGGAAAAAAGTAATGGTTTCAAATTTTGAATTGATCTTGTCCATAAAATGACGATCAGCGGAATTTTTGACTATGACAATATGCTCCGGCTGGTTGACATAGATAAACTGGCCGTAAACGCCGGCGGCAAGAAATTCGCCGGGGCGGGCATTGGGGCCGATCCACCACTGAAAGCCATAGCCGAACTTGTCCGGCCCGGGTTCGTTATGAGGGAATGAGGGCGTGGTCGCCGCCTTGATCCATGCCTCGGGCACCACCTGTTTACCGTTCCAGTTACCGTTATTCAGATACAGCCGGCCAAAGCGGGCATAATCGCGGGTCCGCATATTCAAGCCGCCAAGAGCGAAGGCGGTGCCGGTTGAATCGGTCAGCCATTCGGCGTTGGCCTCCATACCGATTTTGGACCAGATGTCCTGTTCTGCCAGCGTAATCAGGCTGTTGCCGGTCACCCGGCGCACGATCATGCCGATAACATGGCTATCCATGGAGACATAGTGAAATTTTTTGCCCGGCGCGGTGCCCTTGGTCAGGGTGGTGGTGAATTTATCGAGCGAGCCGCCAATTGCCAATATCCGTCCCATGCGGTTAATATCGGAAAAGAAATCACCGTAATCCTCGTTCCATTTCACTCCGGACGACATGCCGAGGACATCGCGGATCGGCACCCCTTGATAACCGCTGCCCTTCATTTCCGGCAGATAGTGGTCGACCGGGGCATCAATATCAATCAGGCCCTTTTCAACCGCAATGCCAAACAGGGTCACGGTAAAGGATTTGGCCATCGACCATGAAATCCGCAGGTCTTTTTCACCAGTGCCGAGATAATATTTCTCAAACACGATATTATCGTTCTTGATCACCAGCAGCGCCGTGGTCGCCCGGCGTTTAAGGAACTCAGCCGTGGCAACTTTCCGGCCCTTATATATAAAGCTTTGCGGCAATTTGCCCGGGGCGCTGCCAAAATGATAGACTGGACCGGCGCGTTTAACCACTTTGGTCAGGAATATCTGGTCCATATGAGAGAAATTATGAACGATCTTGTCCTGGTCAAACAGGGTTATTGTGGCGTAAAGCCGCGCCGCCTTTTTATGATTAACCGCGACAAACGCGCCGAACGCCACCAGAACGACCAGCAGGGTTATCCCGCTGATCTTTAGAAATTTACCCATGTTTCCTACCCCTTTATTTTTAGCCTACTCCGATTCTGTCCAGCGTAACACAGGTTTGCGTGCGGCCAAAGTCTCATCAAGACGTTTCAGCGGGGCGAGGTAGGGTGCGCCGCTGAACAGGGTGCCATTTCCGGCTTTTGCCTCGGCTACCAGATGACGCAGGCTGCCAATAAAACGATCGAGCGACTGTTTGCTTTCGCTTTCTGTCGGCTCAATCAGCATGGCGCCATGAACCACCAGCGGGAAATACATTGTCATCGGGTGATAGCCCTCGTCAATCAGCGCCTTGGCAAAATCAAGGGTGGTGACCCCGGTGTCGGCAAGAAAGCGGTCATCAAACAGACATTCATGCATGCACGGGCCGTCAAAGCTCGCCGTCATCACATCTTTAAGTGACGCCATGATGTAATTGGCGTTGAGCACACTGTCGGCGGCAACCTGCGCCAGACCGTCCGCGCCGTGGGACATCATAAAGGCGAGCGCGCGGATATTCATCCCCATCTGACCATGAAAAGCCGTCAGACGGCCACAGTTGCCCGCATCGTCCGCCCTATGCTCGACCAGCTCAAAACCGTTATCGCCATGAACCACATAAGGCACCGGGGCAAACGGGGCAAGGGCATCCGACAGCACCACCGGCCCGGCCCCCGGACCGCCACCGCCGTGCGGGGTTGAGAAGGTCTTGTGCAGATTGATATGCATCGCATCAACGCCGAGGTCGCCGGGGCGGACCTTGCCGACAATGGCATTGAAATTGGCACCGTCGCAATAGAAATAGCCGCCCGCCGCATGAATGGCATCGGCGATTGCAATGACATCGCGTTCAAACAAGCCACAGGTATTGGGGTTAGTGACCATCACCGCGGCGACATCCGGACCGATCGCCGCCTTCAGCGCCGCGAGATCAACCCGACCCCCGTCGGTGACTGCAATGCTTTTGACTTTATAGCCACACAGGGCGGCAGAGGCCGGATTGGTGCCGTGGGCGGAGTCCGGCGCGAGGATGATCGAACGGTCCTCACCGCGCTGGTCAAGAGCGGCACGAATGGTCATCAGACCGCACAGCTCGCCGTGGGCGCCGGCCTTGGGCGACAGCGCCACCGCCGGCATCCCGGTCAGGGTTTTCAGCCAATGGGCCAGTTCATCCATCAGCTTGAGCGCCCCCTGCACCGTTGACAAGGGTTGCAGCGGATGAATATCACCAAGCCCCGGCAGCCGCGCCAGCTTTTCATTAAGGCGCGGATTATGTTTCATGGTACAGGAGCCGAGCGGGTATAAGCCGACCGATATCAATGGCATAATTCTTGCGGCTGAGCCGGGTATAATGACGCATTGCTTCCGGCTCCGACAATCCGACGAGACCGATGTCACCCTCGCGGGTAATGCCGCCGAGACGGTCGTCAAAATCCGCTATTTCTTCGAGATCAACCCCGGTGCGCTCCCGGTCGCCAATGTCGTAAATCAGCGGTTCCTGCTGCTCCAGTGCGCGGTTGCCGCTGTCGGTGGTAAAGCTATATTCCGTCATTTTACCAACTCCTTCAGCGCCGTAACCAGCCGGTCGATATCACCCGCCGTTACCGTTTCGGTGACCGCCACCAGCAGCCGGTTTTTCATATCCTGATTGCCGGGATAAAGCCGGGACAGCGGCACCCCGGCCAATATCCCGCGCCGGGCCAGAGTTTCCACTACCTCTGCGGCATTGAGCGGCAAGGCGACGGTGAACTCATTGAAGAAAGTCTGGTTCAATATCTCCAGCCCCGGCACTGCCGCCAGCCGCTCGGCAAGCGTCACCGCCCTGGCATGATTAAGCCGTGCCAGATGGCGGAAACCCTTTTCGCCGAGCAGAGTCAGGTGAATACTGAAGGCGAGCGCACACAGCCCGGCATTGGTACAGATATTGCTGGTCGCCTTTTCCCTTCTGATATGCTGCTCGCGGGTTGACAGGGTCAGCACATAACCGCGCCTGCCGTCGGTATCTGTCGTCTGGCCACACAGCCGGCCCGGCATGGTGCGGACATATTGCTGCCGGGTCGCGAGCAGACCGACATAAGGCCCGCCAAAACACAGGCCATTGCCGAGGCTCTGGCCTTCTGCGGCGACAATATCCGCGCCCATGGCCCCGGGCGAACGCAGGACCCCGAGCGAGACCACTTCAGTCACCACCATAATCAGCAGGGCTTTTTTTGCGTGAAGCGCGTCTGCCAGCGCGGAAAAATCCTGTAGATTACCGAAGAAATCCGGGTTCTGCACCACCACACAGGCGGTATCATCATCAATCTGGCCGATCAGGTCCGGCACCTGATAAACCGCCACCGGATTATCCCGGACAGTGTTATCACTATAGCGGGTCATGGTCGCCACCACCTCGGTATAGTGCGGGTGGAGCGTGCCGGACAGAATGATTTTCTTCCGCCGCGTCGCCCGGCAGGCCATCAGCACCGCCTCGCCGCAAGCGGTGGAGCCGTCATACATCGAGGCATTGGCAACCGCCATGCCGGTGATCTGGGCGACCTGGGTCTGAAACTCAAACAGGGTCTGCAACGTCCCTTGAGAAATTTCCGGCTGATAGGGGGTATAGGCGGTCAGAAACTCACCGCGCTGAATCAAATGATCGACTGTCGCCGGGATATGATGGCGGTAAGCCCCGGCCCCACAGAAAAACGGGTGGGCTCCGGCGGCTGAATTCCGGTCGGCACAGGCGGTAAAATACCGTTCCACCACCATTTCAGACTTATGATGCGGCAGGTCGAGCGGTGCCGTCAGCAAGGCCGCTTCCGGGACATCACAGAACAGGTCATCAACCTCGCTCACGCCGATTTTGGCCAGCATCTGCTCCCGGTCGGACTGGGCAAGCGGTAAGCTACGCATATTATTCCAGCCCCGCAACAAAGGCGTTATAGCCATCGTGATCCATCAGCGCCGTCAGCTCCCCGGTATCAGAAATTTTTACCTGATAAAACCAGCCGTCAGCCTCCGCATGGCTGTTGACAAGTGCCGGGTCGTCGGCCAGTTTTTCATTAATCGCCACGACCTCGCCACTAACCGGGGCGAGGATTTCACTGGCGGCCTTGACCGATTCAACCACGGCGACTTCATCGCCTTTGGCATAAGCAAGACCCACTTCCGGAGTTTCGACAAAGACAATATCGCCGAGGGCATTCTGGGCATAATCGGTAATGCCGACCGTACCAATGCCCGCCTCAACGCTGATCCATTCATGGTCTTGTGAATAATAAATTGTCATTTCGGTTCCTTGAAATTAAGCTTTTCTAAAATAATGTTGGGGCACAAACGGGGTTTTCGCCACCCGGGCGGCAAGCTTCCTGCCGCGCACCGACAGGAATATTTCGGTATCAATCGCGGTAAATTCGGGGGTGACATAACCGATGGCAACCGGGCGGCCCAGCGTCGGGCCATAGCCACCACTGGTCACCCGGCCAATCTCATGGCCCTCACCATCAAAAATCAGCGTCCCTTCACGGGCGGGGGCGCGACCCGTTGGCAGAATACCAACCCGTCTGCGTTTGTAATCCTTGTTGGCAATCTGGCCTAAAATGATGTTGTCACCGGGAAAGCCGCCGTCAAGGCGACGGCGTTTGCTGATCGACCACAGCAGCGATGCCTCAACCGGGGTGGTATTCGCCGTCAGATCATGACCATAAAGACAAAGTCCGGCTTCGAGGCGCAGACTGTCACGGGCACCGAGGCCAATGGCTTCGACCTCCTGTTCCCCAAGCAACATTCGGCAGATATCGTCGGCCCGGTCCGCCGGTAGTGAAATTTCATAGCCATCCTCGCCGGTATAGCCCGAACGGCTGATCATACAGTCGGCACCGCATAGCGATATTTCAGCGTAGGTCATGAAATCCATATCAGCAACCCCCGGGACAAAGCGGCTCAACACTTCGGCGGCGCACGGCCCCTGCACGGCCACAAGCGCCCGGTCGGTCAGTTCGGTCAGGGTAATATCTGTCGGCAGGTGAGCGCGCATATGAGCAATATCACTGGCCTTGCACGCGGCATTGACCACCAGAAACAGGTCATTCTCCCGTCTGGTAATCATCAGATCGTCAAGAATCCCGCCTGTTTCATTGGTGAACATGCTATAGCGGATGTGATCCACACACAGGTCAACAATATCACCGGGGACCAGACTTTCCATCCACCGGGCCACCTTGTCGCCGGTAATCACCACCTGCCCCATGTGAGAGACATCAAACAATCCCGCCGCCTGACGGGTATGGTTATGTTCTGCCAAAATACCCGACGGATAGTGGACGGGCATCATATAGCCGGCAAACGGCACCATTTTGGCCCCGAGCTCCTGATGCAGCGCAAAAAGCGGGGTTTTCAGAAATTTACGGTCATTACTGTTCATTTACATCTCCATAACAGACACATTCAACACGCAACGGCGTGTTACCGGTGCCCCCTCTGTCATGGATACCTGAGAGATTTGATTGTGCGGACACAATTTACCCCGTCGGTGGGACTTTAAAGAAATCCGCTTTCCAGAGTGCTGTTTTTTCCTGCGGTCCCTGTTACCTGAGAGTTTCCGGGGCGGTTGCTCCTTCGGTGCCGGGCTGTCCGGTCTCTCCCGCGGGGATGGTCAGCAGGGCGTTATAATAGCCCGAACCGCCAAAGAGTCAACGATCAAGTCATGGGGGTAATCGGGTAAAATTATAAGCAATTGATTGCAGGCGGTATATCTGCGATAAACGAGAAAATAAATTAAATTTGTTTTTTGATCGCAATGTTTTTGCGCCATATTTTTGACCGCAATATTTTTGCGCCATATTTTTGAAAGTCTGGACATATGAATATTTTGAGAATTATATTTTCGGCAACCGCACAGTTATTCAGAATATTCTGGAAATATTTTCGTAAATTCCAGTCGGCAACCGGCACGGTATTATTTCTGCTGCTCATCATATTTCTGGTGGTTTCCCTGTCACGGGAGAAACCTGTCGCCATACCGAAACAGGGGGCTTTGGTGGTCGCTCTGACCGGCAAGATACAAGAGCAGAGAATCTATAACAAATCACTTATTCAGGCGGTTTCCGGCGGCAATATAGAGCGCCAGACCATCCTGCGTCAGGTCGTCCACGCGATTGACCTGGCGGCGAATGATAACCGGATCACCCTGCTGGTCATGGATGTCAACAACCTTACCGGGGCCATGCCATCCAAATTGCATTATATCGGCAAGGCCATGTCCCGCTTCCGGGCAAAGGGCAAGAAAATTCTGATCTATGGCAATAATTTCACCCAGAGCGGTTATCTGATCGCCTCCTACGCCACCAAGGTTTATCTCAACCCTTACGGCTCGGTCATGCTTTATGGCTACAGCTCCTATCAAAATTATTACAAGGGCTTTCTCGACAAGATCAAGGCACAGGTCCAGCTGTTCCGGGTAGGAAAATACAAGTCCGCCATGGAGCCTTTCATCCGCAGTGATATGTCACCGGCGGCCAAAGAAGCCACCGTTGCCCTGCTCAGTGACCTGTGGACGGATTACAGCAGCGCTGTCGAAACCGGTCGCGGTCTGAACAAAGGCAGTTTCAAGGCAAATTTTGATCACGCAGACCGCGATGTCAAGGCCGTGGGCGGGGACCTCGCGGCACTGGCGCTAAAGTATAAACTGGTTGATGGCCTCAAAACCCACGCGCAATGGCGGCAGATTCTGGCAAAGAATCTGGGGGTTACTCCCGCCGGTCTGAGTAAGAAAACCGTTAATTACCGGTCATATCTTGCCGCAAGGTCAAAGACTATCGCGCCGCAGAAAAATATCATTGCCGTGGTTTATGCCAATGGCACCATCATGGATGGCCCCCAGCCCCAGGGGGTTGCCGGCGGCGACACGGTTGCCCGCCATCTCAGGGAAGCCCGGCTGAATAATAATGTCAAGGCCGTCGTCCTCAGGGTTGACAGCCCGGGCGGCAGCGCCTTTGCCTCGGAAATCATTCGTCAGCAGGTGCTGCAATTGGAAAAAGCCGGCAAACCGGTGGTGGTTTCCATGGGTTCGCTGGCGGCATCAGGCGGCTACTGGATTTCGGCCAGCGCCAATCAGATATGGGCGTCACCGACAACCATCACCGGCTCAATTGGTATTTTCGGTGCGATTCCAAACTTTGAGGGTACGCTGGCGGCAATCGGGATTACCACGGACGGGGTTGGCACTACGCCCTTGTCGGTTGCCGGTCTCGGCAAACCGCTGCCACAAAAGGTCAAGGTCATCATTCAGAGCAGTATTGACAATGGCTATAGACGTTTTCTCAATATTGTCGCCAAGGGCCGCCATATGACGGTGGCACAGGTCAACAAAATAGCGCAGGGCCGGGTATGGTCAGGCCGGGAAGCGGTCAAGCTCGGTCTGGTGGACAAACTCGGTACTTTCGGGGATGCGGTCGCCTCGGCGGCGACTCTGGCCAAAATCAGCAAATACAAGCTGGTCTATTGGGAAGACCCGGTACCGTGGGACGTCAAGTTAATTTCAGACATTATGAAGCGTCATAGCGAAATTGGCCGGATGCTGGGAGCGGCGACATCCAGCCCCGAGAATATTCTGGCGACACGCATCATCGAAAAACTGTCGCTGTTCAGTAAATTGAATGATCCGAACAATGCCTATGTGTTATGCCTTGCCTGTATTGCTGACTTTGAGCATTGATGACCGAAAAGACCGGTAAAAAGATTAAGGTCTATATTGCCAGTCCCCGGGGCTTTTGTGCCGGGGTTGACCGGGCGATACAGATTGTTGAACTGGCGCTGGAGAAATATGGCACCCCGGTCTATGTCCGCCATGAAATTGTCCATAACAGATTTGTTGTCGAGGGACTTCAGCGGCGCGGGGCGGTCTTTGTTGACAGCCTTGATCAGGTGCCGGATGGGGTGCCGGTGGTGTTTTCCGCTCACGGCGTGCCAAAATCAGTGCCGGAGGAGGCGCGGCGGCGCAACATGCTCTATGTCGATGCCACCTGCCCGCTGGTGAGCAAGGTCCACCGCGAAGCGGCCGCTCACGAGAAATCCGGTTCGGAAATTATCATGATCGGTCATGCCGGTCATGCCGAAGTCGTCGGCACCATGGGACAGGTGGCGGATGGCCGGATTACGCTGGTCGAAACACCGCAGGATGTCAAAAATCTCACGCTGAAGGATCGCGATAATGTTGCCTATATCACCCAGACCACATTGTCGCTGGATGATACCGCAGATATTATCGGCGCACTGAAACAGAAATTTCCCGCCATTCACGACCCGAAAAAAGAAGATATCTGTTATGCCACCACCAACCGGCAGGGTGCGGTCAAGGCACTGGCGGAAAAGGCGGAGGCGGTGTTGATTATCGGCGCTCCCAACAGCTCGAATTCGCGCCGGCTGGTGGAGGTCGCGGGTCGGCAGGGCTGCAAATCAATGTTGATTCAGCGGGCCCGTGATATCGACTGGGACTGGCTTCAGGACGTCAGCACTGTCGGCATATCTGCCGGGGCCTCGGCCCCCGAAGTGCTGGTGGAAGAAGTGATAGCAGCATTCCGCCGCAGATATGACATCCATCTTGAAACCATCTCAACCGTCAGGGAGAATATTCGCTTCAAGCTCCCGGCGCTCTTAACGCGGCAAGATTAACCGCCGTCCAGCTGGCTTAATTGGTTGCCCCGGCTTTTCTCAATATTTTTTCAATGTGGCGGCGCCGGTGATCAATGGCAAATTGCAGCGCCGTTCTGCCGGAATAATCCTCTAGAGAATAATCCGCCCCTGATTTCAGCAGCAATCCGACAATATTTCTCCGGCGTGCCAGAACCGCCGCCATCAGGGCCGTTGTCCCATTATTGTCGGCCAAATTCAAATCGGCATCCGCCTTGATCAGGGCAACCACGATAGACCGGTCGCCCAATTCTGCCGCAATCACCAGCGGTGTTCTGCCATCTTTTGCGAAGAGATCAGTCTTGGCCCCGCTGGCCAGCAAATATTTAACCAGCAGCAGTGCTTTCATTCTGGTCGCAATGATCAAGGGAGTCGATTTATCGTCATAATCACGGGTGTTGATATTGACGCCGTTGCCAATCGCGACCCTGATCTTCTGGTAATCAAGTTTTCTGATCGCCTTGAGAAATTTATAGGATGCCGAATAATTCTGCGCCTGAACCGATACCGGGACAGAGACCACACCAAAAGCGGTAACAATCATTAAAATACCAATAAATTTGGAAATACTCATTCAAAGCTCCGGTTTTCAGGTCGCATTCACCGACGACGCCGCCTATAATATAGGGGATATTCACCCTGACAACAAAGATATTATTTTTTTGACTTCCGGGGGCTGTGGATAATTAAACCCAGGCTGTTGGCTGGGCGATAATAGCCTGCCGGGGACAGCAAATAACAGGATAGCCGCTAAAAATGATAAAGACCGACTTCTGGCGTGAAAAAACCCTGTCCGGCATGACCCCGGAAGAATGGGAAGCACTGTGCGATGGCTGCGGCCTGTGCTGTTTGCATAAACTTGAGGATATTAACAGCGGAGCCATAGCCAGCACCAATGTTGCCTGCCGCTTGCTGGACCCCGCAAGCTGCCGCTGCCGCAATTATCCGGGCCGCAAGAAACTGGTGGCGGATTGTATTATCCTTACCCCCGATATGGTGGCGGAATTCCACTGGCTGCCAAAGACATGTGCCTACCGCCTGATTTACGAGGGCAAGGATCTTGAACCGTGGCACCCGCTGATTTCCGGTTGCCGGGACAGCGTTCATGCCGCCGGAATTACAGTTCGCAACCGGGTAATTTCCGAACAGGATGCCGGCTGTCTGGAAGATCATATCGTCACATGGGATAATTTCCCGGCGTCACAGAAAGACGGCACAGAATGACAGAATACCGCGTTGGTGCCTTCCCGTTAATTCTGCGGCCGCATCCCAGAGCCAAATATCTGAAATTACGGTTTGATGCCCGCAGCCGGACCATTCTGCTAACGCTGCCGCCGGGCGTTTCAAACCGCAAAGCCCTCCAGTTCGCGCAGAAACATCATGACTGGATTCAGCAACAGAATGACAAATCCCCGGATATTATCCCGCTGATTGCGGGGCAGATAATTCCTTTCCGTGGCCGGTCCGTCAAAATTATTCACCGCGCCGATGACCGCGCCGCGATAAAAACAGGATATGACCAGCTGATTGTCGGTGGTCCCCGGCCCGGTTTTGAAATCCGCCTGTATAACTGGCTTAAAAAACAGGCGCGGCACGCGGTTATTGACGCCGTGGAGACCTTCAGCCCGACGCTCGGTCACCGGCCAGCGCGGATTACGATCCGCGACAGCAAAAGCCGTTGGGGCAGTTGCTCTCATAAAAAAAACCTGTCTTTTTCGTGGCGGCTTATTCTGGCACCGGATGATATTCTGCGTTATGTCGTCGCTCATGAAATGGCCCATCTTGGGGAAATGAACCATGGTCCCGCATTCTGGGCGTTGGTGGAAAATCTGTTCCCGGACTGGAAAACCGCCCGCCGCTGGCTGAAATCAGACGGGAATAAGTTGATGCTGATCGGTTAATTCCCCGCCGGGTCAGCGCCGGTGTCGCGGCTTGTCACGCGGGCGGACATTGGGGGTGATCAGGGTGGCATCATCGCGATTTAGATAAACCCGATACATGAAATTACGCCATATTCTGGCCGGAATACCCCCGCCGGTTACCCGCTTCATCGGGCTGGAATTATCATTACCAACCCAGACGCCGCTGACCATTTTCAGGCCGTAGCCAATAAACAGCGCATCCTTGTAATTCTGGGTTGTGCCGGTTTTTCCGGCAACGGCAAAGGCCATACGCGCCTGCTTTGCCGTCCCCGATGTCACCACTGTCCGCAGCATATCAGCCATAACGCTGGCCACCCTGTCGGATAACAGTCGTTTCCGCGGGGTTGGCAGATGACGATAGAGAACCTGACCGCTGCTATCCTGAATTTCAATAATCCCGTAGGGTTTCACCTGATAGCCGCCATTGGCCACCACCGCATAGGCCGCCGTCAGTTGCAGCAGCGTGACTTCCGAAGTTCCCAGCGCCAGAGACGGGGTGGTGACGATCGGCGTCGTCAATCCCAGCCGCCGGGCCATAGCAATGACAGTCTGCAGGTTGACCCGTTCTGCCAGCTTGACCGCGACGGTATTGATCGAATCGGCAAAGGCCCGGCGCAACGTCACCTCGCCCTGATATTTCCCGCCGTAATTTTTCGGTTGCCAGCCATTCAGGATAACCGGGCTGTCGCGCATGACCGTGTCAGGGGTCAGCCCGCGCTCCAGCGCCGCCAGATAAACAAATAATTTAAACGCCGATCCCGGTTGACGCCGGGCGCTGGTGGCGCGGTTAAACTGGCTTTTGGTATAATCCTCACCCCCGACCATAGCCCTGATTGCCCCGTCCAGATCAAGCGATACCAGCGCCGCCTGCCCGGCATGAAATCTTTCGCCTTCCCGGTCCATAATCTGCTGCAGGCCTTTATTCGCCTTATCCTGAATGCCCGGCATCAGGGTGGTATAAATGATAATCGGCTGATGCGTCGGTCCGATCAGCTTTGTGGCCTTTGCCAGCACCCAGTCGCCAAAGTAACGCTCATCCCCGCCGGTTTGCCGACTGACGATATTGACACTGCGGTGGCGGGCAATAGCGGCGGTGGTTTTACTGATATAGCCCGCGACCACCATGTTATCCAGCACATCCCCCATGCGCTGATACGATCGTTCAAGGTCGCGCAGCGGCGAATAAAGCGCCGGCCCCTTCAATACCCCCGCCAGCATCGCCGCCTCAGTCAGCGACAATGTGCGCGCGCTGTGACCAAACATGGTGCGCGCCGCCGCGTCAATACCATAAGCCCGGGAACCGAAATAAACCCGGTTAAGATAAAAGGTCAGAATCTCCTTCTTGGTAAAATTCAGCTCGAGCCAGTTGGACAGCAATAATTCCTGTATTTTCCGCTTGATAGTCTTGTTGGCATTCAGGAAAAGATTTTTCGCCAGTTGCTGGCTGATGGTACTGCCGCCTTCGACCATGCTGCGGCTGGCAATACCCTGGATCAAGGCCCGGGCGAGGCCGCGAATATCAAACCCGCCATGCTCGAAAAACCGCCGGTCTTCAGTGGCAATAACCGCGTGAATAAGGTCTTCAGGAATGTCATTATAGCTTAGCCAGTCGCCGCGAACATCACCGTAAGAGGCCAGCAACCCGCCTTTGCGGTCCATGACCATCACCGTCGGCCTGGCCCCGGATAATTTGACATTGGCAATATCCGGCAGGTCATAGGCGTAATAGATCACCACCGGCACCAGCAGAATTAATAGCCATATTCCCCCGAGCATAATCCGGTAAATAAATTTACCGAAACCGCTGCGAACCGGCTTTGTCTGGCTGACTTTGACAATATTTCTCTGGCGACCCTGATGGCGGGTGATATTTTTTGCTGATTTATTTCCGCTTTTTCTGCCGCTGGATTTCGCCGCCATACCTGTTTCCTGTCTGCTGTCGGCAGACCATAAAATATCACCTGCAATAATACAACCGCAACTGTGGCCAAGTTTAATCTTGACATTAGTTTCATTTGTAACTATTATTATTTCATTGCTTAAATAATATTCTGAAACAAGGACCCCTGACCATGACCCTGATGAGAATTCACCATGTCGCCTATCGCTGTATGGATGCCAAAACAACCGTTGAATTTTACCAGAAATATCTTGATATGGATTTTGTTCTGGCGATCTCCGAGGATAAAGTGCCGTCAACCGGCGCGCCGGACCCCTATATGCATCTGTTTCTTGATGCCGGGCAGGGTAATATTCTGGCATTTTTTGAAATCCCGAATTCGCCGCCAATGGCTCGGGACCCCAATACCCCGGACTGGGTTCAGCATATCGCCTTCAAGGTCAAGGACAAGGAGACCCAGATGAAGGCCAAGGCCAAACTCGAAGCCGACGGCATCGACGTTGTCGGCCCGACCAACCATCATATTTTTCAGTCAATATACTTCCGCGACCCCGATGGCCACCGACTGGAACTGGCCTATGACACCTCGACCGCAGAAGAGATGAAAAAGCTTCACGACATCGCGCCCCAAATGCTGATCGACTGGGCCAAAAGCAAGGAAACCGTAAAACACGCCGCCTGGCTCCACGAAGAAGAATTCAGCAAGGACAAGTCTTAGTATTTTTTTAAGAGGTGGGGGATACTCCCGCGTTTTTTTTAAGAGGTGGGGGTTCCCCCCGCTCGTCGCCTCGCTCCCCCTCCTGCGCTAAAGCTCCGGGCGCGCGGTCGCGCTTGCCTCAGCCCTGCGGGCTTCGGGGAGTGAGTGTAAC
>JAADGA010000003.1 GCA_013152615.1 Alphaproteobacteria bacterium | reverse complement strand
AATGAAAAACACGTTTTTCAAACTGTTGTCTATTTTCCCGGGTCCATTTTTCCCGGCCCTGATTTTTGCCGTACGGGAGAGCCGCTTTGCCATTAAAAATTTCCGGATATTTATTGCCTGCCTGTTGCTAGGCACGGCAATTATCGCTGGCGTTGGCTCAATAACCGCGAATATCTCAGACAGCATACACCGCAACGGCCGGGTTTTACTGGGCGGCGATGTTGAAATCAGTCAAATCCAGCAACGTCTCACTCCGGCGCAAAAGAAATACCTGTCCGCAGCGGGAAAACTGTCGGAAATAGCCACCCTGCGCACCATGGCCCGCAGCCGGGATGACAGCAGTCTGGTCGATCTGAAGGCCGTGGACCGGAATTATCCTCTTTACGGCACGGTTTCATTGAAAGACCGGGATTACCGCGCCGATATATTAGCCCGGAGAAATAAACACTGGGGGATTCTGCTGTCTGAAGCTCTGGCGGCAAGGCTGAAACTTGCTGTTGGTGACAGCCTTATTCTGGGAACGGTAAAATATCAGGTCCGGGGGGTGATCATCAGGCAACCCGATATTAACAACAGCGGCTTTCAGCTTGCCCCCGGCGCGATCATCTCTCTGGACAGCCTATTCAAAAACTCCCTTATTCAGCCGGGAAGTCTGGTATATTATCACAATAAAATAAAGTTATATCAAGGGATTAAGGGTATAGATTTAGAGAATAACATTAAGAAAGATTTCCCGGATAACGGCTGGCGGATCAGGGATAGTTCCAGCGGTGGTGCCGGGCTGCGGCATTTTATCAGCCGGATGGGGCAATTTATGGCGCTGGCCGGGCTGACGGCATTGCTGGTTGGCGGCATCGGGGTCGGTACGGCGGTGCGGAGCTATCTTGAAGAAAAGACCGACAGCATTGCCACCTACAAGATACTGGGGGCGAGCAGAAAAGTCATATTGATCACCTATCTCGCCCAGATTATGGCCATTGCTGTCGGGGCGATCTTGCTTGGTCTGATCGCCGGTGCCCTGGGGCCGATAATACTGGCTGAATTTTTTCAGGGCAGTCTGCCGATTGCGCTGAACCGGACGATTTATCTGAAACCACTGCTGCTTGCGGCTTATTACAGTATATCAGTCGCGCTGATTTTTACCCTGTGGCCCTTGGCCGGAGCGTTGCAGGTTTTGCCTGCCCGCCTGTTCCGGCAGAAAATCAGCCGGGAGCAAAATATTACAAAATCACCGGGGTATATTATGGTGATCTTGACTTTGTCACTGTTGCTGGGGGCGGTGATAATCTATATGTCGGATTTTCGCAGGCTGACCGCCGCTACCCTGATGGCAGCGGCCGTGGTCTTTGTAATTTTGCGCGGCACATCCGCCCTGTTAAGAGTGATAATCCGCCGTAGCCCGTCACCGAAAAATCCGTTGTTTCGACTTGCTCTTGGTAATATATATCGTCCGGGCAATACGACGACATCCATTATCATGGCGCTGGGATTTGGTTTGACCATGTTTGCCGCCATTGCCGCGCTCGAACATAACCTGCACCGAAAGATAAACCAACAGATCACCGGTAGGGCACCGTCATTCTTTTTTATTGATCTTCAGAAAAACCAGCGTAAATCCTTTACCGATTTTCTTGAGAAGACCCCGGGGGTGACCCGCTATCATATGGTGCCGAACCTGCGGGCCGGATTACCCGGATAAAATCCGTAGATTCGGACAAGGTCAGGGTCAAACCGGAAGGCCGGTGGATCCTGCGCGGGGACCGGGGCATTACCTTCACCGCAAAATTACCGGCTGACAATAAAATTATAGCCGGTCACTGGTGGCCTGCGGATTATAATGGTCCGCCCGAAGTCTCCATTTCCGAACAGATGGCCACCAGCATGGGCCTGAAACCCGGGGATAGCCTGTCGATCAATATTCTCGGGCGCGATTTCACCCTGACCATTGCCTCTGTTCGCCGGTTTAGCTGGAGCAGTATGGGCATTAATTTTGTTCTGATGGTTGACCCGAAAACCTTGAAATCCGCGCCCTTTACCTATGTGGCAACGGCACAGGTGCTCGCGCAGGACGAGGCCGGCATTTATCAGAAAATAAGCCGTAAATTCCCCGGAATCTCCATTATCCGGATGAAAGAGGTCCTGAATAATGTCCTTGACCTGCTTGGAAAAATTTCCGGGGCGATTAACGTCATGGCGATGATAACGGTTATTTCAGGGATCTTTGTTCTGGCCGGAGCCATTGCCTCGGGACAGCAGGCCAGAATTTATGATACTGCAATCCTGAAAGTGATCGGTGCCACCCGGGGCGATATATTGAAAATATGTATCATTGAATTCATGCTACTCGGTTTGATCACCGGCATTATTGCCATCATCCTCGGCACGGCCGGAGCCTATGTCATTGTAAAATATCTGATGGAAATATCGTGGCACCTGCCGCTCTATATCCCGGTCATTACCGTTACCGTCAGTGCCGGTATAACCCTTGCTTTCGGGTTGATCAGCCTGTGGCGCGCGCTGTCGGCCCGGCCATCACAAATCCTGCGCGCGCATTAAGCTCAGTTTAAAAATCGGGTATCGAGGTAAAGCTGATCACGTCATGGCTATAGGGGTGGGTGAGGGTGAGCAGGGCCGCGTGTAGCAGCAGGCGAGGGGCCATGGTTAGCGCCGGTTCCGGGGCATAGAGACGATCACCCAGTATCGGGTGACCGATGGCCCGGGCATGGACCCGGAGCTGATGGGTGCGGCCGGTCACCGGATAGAAAGCAACCCGGGTGTAGCCCCGTCCGCGCACAAGGATTTTCCAGCGGGTCAGGGCCGGTTTGCCGCTGGCATGATCGACAATATGCCGCGGGCGATTGGGCCAGTCGAGAATAAGCGGCAGATCAATTTTGCCCTGATCCGCCTCAAGCTGCCCATAGAGATGGGCGACATAGGATTTTTCCGTTGTCCTCATTTCAAACTGTTTGCTGATATGACGATGAGCGGCCTTGTTAAGCGCCATAACCATAATTCCCGAAGTGTCCATATCAAGCCGGTGAACCACGGTTGCGCTCGGAAATCTGTCCTGCACCCGTGCGCTCAGACTGTCTTTCATATGATCCTGCCGCCCCGGGACCGATAGCAGCCCGGCCGGTTTGTCAAGCACCACAATATCCCGGTCGTGATACCGGATATCCAGTGGCGTGTCAGGAGGGCTATAGTC
>JAADGA010000002.1 GCA_013152615.1 Alphaproteobacteria bacterium | reverse complement strand
AAGGTTATGCTCTACCCCTGAGCTACGCCCGCATTCCAAATTTTCAGACCATAAACAGGGACTGTGCGCCGGATAATAGCCATTACCCTCCCAAAATCAAGGGTAATCTAAAAAAAATATTCGGCGGCCTTCGCTGGCGTTTTCCCCGCAAACCGGTAAAATCAATTACCAGTATTCACCATGCCGCCACAAGGCATAAATCCGGGTCTTTCATTACGGGTTTTGATAATAGATCGTTTGGGGCTATACTGAAAATCAAATAATTAAACGAGGTTGTTATATGCAGGAATTCGAGGGTTCAGGTGGCGGGGGAAACGCCGGGGCGGCAGGACCGAATGAGGCCATAATCAAGGATATTGATATGTCCGGCTTTATGGCGGATGTGATTGAGAAATCGGCAGCAATCCCGGTGCTGGTCAGTTTTTATACCAGCTGGTCGGAAAGCTGTAAACAGCTCACCCCGCTGCTGGAAAAGGTCATCACCCGGGCCGGGGGGGCGATCCATATGGTTCGGATTGATTTTGATAAAAATCAGCAACTGGCCGCCCAGATGAAAATTCAGTCGGTGCCAACCGTGGTGGTCTTTGCCGATCAGCGCCCGGTCGATGCTTTCACCGGACTGAAATCAGAAGCGGAGATCAAGCAATTTATCGGTCGCTTTATCCCGGAAATACAGCCCTCCCCCATAGAGCAGCTGACTGAGCAGGCGGCAAACCTGTTTGAAAACGGCGATTACTCCGGGGCAAGCACGTTATATTCCACCATTTTGCAGACCGAGGCGGAAAATATCACCGCCCTCGCCGGAATGGCCCAATGCCTGATCAAGCTGGATGATCTGGAGAATGCCGCCGCCGTCCTCGCCAATATCCCGAAACAACATGACTCCCACCCGGAAATTCAGGCGGCCCGGGCGGCGCTTGATCTGGTGCAGCAATTTTCGGGGCTTGATGACAGGGCAACGCTGGAACAGGCGGTTCTGGCCGACGAAAATAATCATCAGGCCCGGTTTGATCTCGCGCTGATGCTGTGGTCGAAGGGGGAGAGAGAGGCGGCAGCGGATCATTTGCTGGAAATAGTTAGCCGCGACCGGGGCTGGAATGATGACGGCGCACGTAAGCAACTGGTGAAAATTTTTGACATAACCGGTCCTCAGGATGCTTTTACCGTGATGATACGCAAGAAATTATCGAGCATACTTTTTTCCTGAATGACCGCCATGACCCTGAGTGACCGCCATGACTATGGAGCATCAACCGGAAAGATGACATTATTCGGATTGGAACAATTGCCGGAAATATTACCGGTTTTTCCGCTTACTGGCGCATTACTGTTGCCCAAGGGACATCTGCCGTTAAATATTTTCGAATCCCGTTACCTCGATATGGTCTATTATGCCCGGGAGAAAAACGGCCTTGTCGGCATGATTCAGCCGGCCCTGCCCGCCCGGCAGCCGCAGGACGGCAATGACCAGTTGGGAACCGCCCGGCGTAAGCGGCCGCTTTATACCACCGGCTGTGTTGGCATGATTTCCGACCTTAAGGAAAACAAGGCTGGCGGGCTGATGCTTTTACTGACCGGGCTCAGCCGCTATGATATTATCGAGGAATTGCCCGGGACCCAGACTTTCCGTAAAATGCGGGTCTGTTACGACCGCTTCGGTACGGATTGCGCGCATCCGTTCATATCTGTGGATATCCCGCGACAACAACTGGTTCTGACCGTACAAAAATATCTGAAGCGCAATAATATTATCGCGGAGTGGCAATTTCTGGAAAAAATCTGCGACGAGGAACTGGTCAATATGCTGGCGATGATATGCCCCTTTGGCGCGGCAGAAAAGCAGGCGCTGCTGGAAACGGTCGCCCTGGCGGACCGCATTGACCTGATGCTCAGGATGATGGAATTTGACCTTTGCGGCAACGGGCCACACCACCCGAAAAAAACACTGCAATAGAATATACAGGATAATATTTATGCCCAATGACACTATAAACAAGGTTGATCCCCGACTATTGGAGATATTGGCCTGCCCGTTAACCAAAACCACGTTGCGCTATGATGATAAAGCCGGGGAGTTGATCAGTGACAAAGCCGGTCTGGCCTTCCCGGTCCGCGACGGCATCCCGATCATGCTGGTGGAAGAAGCGCGGGAGATTGAGAAGGACTAGGGACGCCCGGGCAGGAGCATCTTCTCTTGTCGGCTACTCCCGCCTTTCAGCAGCGTCATTAATATTATTCCGGATAATTTTATAGGGTCCGATGGTGAGGGCCGGGATAACAAAAACAGCGATGAAGCCAAATGTCAACAGGCCATAGCCATCGGCGATCAGCTTCACCAGACCAAATGCGGAAGCCAGAAGCAGTGCGATCAGCAATAGTGCAAGCGCCACCACCGGACGGACCGCTTCCGGCATTGGCTTTCCCCGGTCATGGAGCGTTGCCGCGATCCGTTGATTGACCGCATGAATCAAGCCAACCCCGGTTTGCACCAGCGTGCCAAGCAGCACCACCTGAAACAGAACGGAAAACCACGGCAGTCCGATCCGGGAAAGCAGCGCAGTACTCGGGATGACTTCCCGGCCAATTTCCGGATATTGTCCCATCATGGCAACAAATAAAAATACCGCCGGCGACATGCCGATCAGCCCCGCCAGCAGGCCGGCCGAAATTGCCTCCCGACGGCGGGTGATATGGGTGAGACAGAAAAACACCGCCGGTACTGTGGCCAGATTATAGCCGGCGTAGCGAAATCCGTCCAGAATCCACCCTGAATGTATTGTCGCCATTTTATAGCTGGTCTGAATATCCCTGCCAAACGCGAAAAAAGCGAGCACAACCAGCGCGAAATAGCATAAATACAGCAAAATCGACCAGACACCCATAAACTGTTCAATGATACGACTGCCGTAAAATGTCAGAATCCCTATCGCCACCAGCAGGCCTGCCGTCCCGGTCAGGGTGGAGGTAGCAAACAGATTTCGGCTAATCGCCCCCGCCGCCGCGCCGATTACCGAGAGCACGACAACCATCAGCACCAGCAGCAGAATCTCGAACAGGAACCAGAAACGGCCCAGCAACTGTTTAAAAAATGATTTGTAGTCATAACTGCGGGTCATCCGGCAGAGTTCAAAGGATACGGCCATGACGCAACTCCAGATCAGGGCCGCGACCCCCATGGACAGCAAACCGCCAATCGGGCCGTGGGGCAGGAAAAACTCAACCAGTTCCCGCCCGGTGGCATAGCCGCCACCGATCACCACCCCCTGAAAGACCAGGCCCGGCAACAGATATTTTTGATAGAATGAACTCATCCCTTACGTCCCGGAATTGTTATATTCGACCCGTCCCGATAGCAGATCAACCGTCGGGAATTATGTGTTATCCCCATAATTGCGGCGTCGGGATGCTAACCACCCCGCCGTCACCATAATGCAGGGCATGGTCAATATCCTGCCGGAGAAACAGCGGACCATCAATGTCAACAAAGCGGCAGAATTGACCGATGACATAGGCGGGCGCCATCGACAGCGACGAGCCACACATATTGCCGATCATCAGGCCCTTGCCGTCACCTTTTGCCAGCGCCACCAGTTGCAGGGCTTCGGTCAGACCGCCGCATTTATCAAGCTTGATATTAATCACATCGTAACGCCGCTTCGCGGTTTCATATTCCGCGGCATCAAGGCAGGATTCATCCGCACCCAAAGCCACCGCTGACTTATAGCCTTCGAGCATCTCATCGCCGCCACGCGCCAAAGGCTGCTCGATCATGGCAACCCCGAGCCGCGCGGCCCGGGGGGTATATTCCTTAAGTTCTTCAAAGGTCCAGCCCTGATTGACATCGACAATCAAGGTGGCATCCGGCCGCGCCGCACGCACAGCCTCCAGCCGCATAATGGGCTCATCAGCATTAAGTTTGATTTTCAGATTGCGGTATCTGGCAAATTCTTTGGCGGCTTCGGCCATAACGTCGGGGCTTTCAATGCTGATGGTCGCCACCGACGACAGCGGCTTCGGGGTGATGTTCAGCAGTTGCCAGACAGACTTGCCCGCCCGCTTGGCCGCAAGGTCCCACATGGCACAGTCCAGCGCATTGCGCGCGCCGCCGGGCGGCAACAGGCTTTGCAGCGTCTCACGGCTGACACCTGCTGCCCCGGCGTCAATAATCCCCTGCAGTTGTGCCGCGATCGAATCCACAGTTTCATTGTTATAATAAACGCCAATGGCCTCGCCACGGCCAACAAAACCGTCGTCTTCAATAATCACCCGGACGGTATCAGAGGCGGTAAAGACATAGCCGGTAATGGCAAAAGGCGCCGTGAAAGAAAAGCTGTGTTTTTCAATTCTTATCCTGCTCATGTCATTCCCTGTTGATTAATATAATCAATGATTTTCGCCGTCCCGGTCCGGAGCGGATCGACACAGGGCAGCCCGACCCTTGCCGACAGATCGGCGAGATAGGATTCGCTCTGTTCCGGGGCAAGCGCCGATGTATTGACACTGACGCCGACACATCTGATCGCCGGATTTGTCTGCCTGCCAAGGATAAGCGTGCGCGCAATCACCTCATCAACCGACGGCAGTTTAAAATTATCCCAGCCCAGAATATGCGTCCTTCCGGCCTCGTGACAGACGACAAACGCCTCCGGTTGCGAGCCGACGAGAAGACCCATGCTGACCGCACAGTAACCGGGGTGAAAAATACTGCCCTGACCTTCAATCACATCCCAGTGATCCGGGTCGTTATCAGGGGACAGGGCCTCGGCCGCCCCCGAAATAAAATCCGCGACCACCGCATCAATGGGAATACCGGCCCCGGCAATCATGATGCCGGTCTGGCCGCTGGCGCGGAAAGTCGCCTTCATGCCCGCCTTGTGCAGCGCTTGTTCCAGCGCCAGTGCGCTATATTTCTTGCCAACGGCGCAATCGGTACCAACCGTCAGCAGCCGTCTGCCCGGCCTTTTCCTGCCGGTGCCTACCGACAGTTCCGCTGGTGGCACCCGCACATCAATCAGGCGCGCCCCCGAGCGCTCCGCTGCCCGGCTGAGCCGCGGAATATTATTCAGCCGGGTATGAACACCGGCAACAATGTCGATGCCAAGATCTGCCGCCGCGACCAATGTATCAAGCCAGCCCTCCGGGATAGTGCCGCCAATGGCCGCAGTGCCGATAATCAGCGAGCCAACACCAGAGCTTGCCGCCTGCTTCAGGGTCATTGGCGGCAGCCCGACATCGACGCTGCCCCCGGCGAGGCTGAGTTGACCCTGACACAGCTCGCGCCGCCACTGAACCAGACCAAAGCCGGTTTTGGCATAGCAATCTTCGGCCGCATCACCAACGAAAATCAGATATGGTGATCTCAGTTCAATCGTCTTCATTATTATTCCTCATCTATCAACAAACAGCGCCATAAACCGGTGACCACGGCATAGTCCGCACCGGCCTTACCCTGATTTATTCCTGATCAGTTGACCGGTTTCTGATCGGCCGGTCCGAAACAGAAGTGTTTTCACGCATATAAACACAATAAATGAATTTAATACAGCTTTATTTATTTATTTAGCAGTATTATTTGCCTGTTTAAACGAGTTAGCCGCTTGAATGATCGGCATATCCAGTATATGAATGGCGGCAAAATCATTCCCAGCAAGGACAACCCTGTGACCAAGCCGACTATTCGGAATAATGATGCGGAAGCCGCTTACGAGATCATTATGGACGCTATTGTCACCCAGAGGCTCACCCCGAGCCAGAAGGTGTCTGAAAATATATTCAGCGATATGTTTGCTATCAGCCGAACCATTTCACGCAACCTGATTGAACGCCTGATTGCCCAGCGATTCCTGGTGTCGCTGTCCCCGAGAGTGACTCAGGTCGCGCCGCTGACCTTGCTGGAAATCAAGCAGAATTTTGTTTTGCGGAAGATATTTATCCCTGAAATAGTCTCTCTCGCCGGTGCCAGGGTCGATTTTAGAAAATTAACCTGTCTGAGCGAAAAAATACAGAAATTACTGCCGATTACCGATGACCGTTCCGCACTGCGACTGTTAAAAGCCAACAAGGAGCTAAATCTGGCATTCTGTGATCCATCCGGATATCCGCTGTTATGTGACTGGGCCCATCAACTGGAAAATACGGCGATGCGCATCTATTGGCTCTATGTAAAAACCAAAAAGAAATTCCCCTATGACATGGATCAGCAGAATATCCTGTTTGAAATCATGAAAAGCGACGAGCCTGAAAAAATCCATAAAGCGGTACTGGATATAATAATCCGATCAGAGGAAAGGATTCTGAACGCCGTCTTTTCCCATGAACAATTCTACACCCAGGATCTGCTGGTCTAGGTCTAGGTTTAGGGCTATGCCCGACCTGTTTGACTTTGCCCTGAAGCAATATCAGCCGATTTTGGCCAGCCACGGCATATATTCAATCAGATAAAATCCGACATTCTGCAAGGTTTCTGTGAACATCGCCAGCCCGGTAATAATCAGCAGGGCACCGATAGTTATTTTTACCAGCGTCATGTATTTCCGCAACCGATCCGATACTCTCAGGAATTTATTCATCGCCAGCGAAGACAGGACAAACGGTATCCCGAGCCCGAGCGAATAAACCACAAGCAGCATGATCCCCTGGGAGAAATGTTGCTGGGTTGCCGCCAGCGTCAAAATCATTGCCAGAATCGGGCCGATACAGGGTGACCAGCCAAAAGCAAACGCCAAACCAATAACATAGGACCCCGCCAGCCCCTTTTGTTTGCCATTGCTTTGAAAGCGGGCTTCCCGGTACAACAACGGCAACTTGATCAATCCGGTATAATGAACCCCGAGGATAATGATTATAACCCCGGATATTTTGGCAAAAACACTTTTATATTCCAGCAGAATACCCTGTACTGCCGACGCGCTCGCCCCCAGGGCAATGAAGACCGTTGAAAAGCCCAGCACAAAAACGATGGCGGGCAACAACATCGCCCATTTTGCTACTTTGCCATCCTCGCGCATATCCTGATAGCTGTTGCCGGTGATATAACTGATATAAGCCGGTACCAGCGGCAAAACGCAAGGGGACAGAAAACTGAACATGCCACCCATCAGGGCAACCAGATATGATACTTGAACTTGATCCATGGCCCCTTTCTAATGCCTGTAAAGCAAAGTGCAAGGAAAAATATGTCCCCGGATTGTTATGCGCTCATTTTTCGTGACATAAATCCGCCCAGCAACCCGGCCACCAAGGCCATAAGAACCGCAGCCATGCCGTAAAAAGCCGGATAGCCATGAGCAAAATTGTAAATAAATCTTTCCAGACCGGCCTTGTTCACCTCCAGCGGTGACTGCTCGGCAAGAACGACTTTACCATCCCGGACCAGATAGATATCCACCCGGTAATTGCCCACCGGCATGTTGGCCGGGAAATCCAGAATGGCCCGAAACAGCAGGCCGTCCAGAATACTGATGGTGCCCTGAGGCTGGCTATAGAGCTTTTTGGCCCGCATATTGCGGATAAAGCCCTGGCGAAAGGCCGCCGCTTCGGCCGGTGAGGTCTGCTGTTTAAAAGTCATCTTGAGCTGACCGAAGCCCACCCCGATTCGGGAAAGCTGTTGCTGCGACAGAATCGACTTGATTGGCCCGGTTGAGGCGAGCGCATAAAAACCCGGGACATTTTCCAGTGTCAGGAATTCCCTGTTGGCCCAGATCGGTCCGAGCTTTTCCTTGCGCCGGATAATTATGTTACGGCGCTTACTCTGCACGACGACAATAACGTCATAATCTGATCCCTTGACAGCCGTACCATACCCCCGTCCTTTCTGAATAATCTTGCGTTCAATAGCACCGAATATCAATAATTGCGTCCCGGTAAAGCGCGACGTAATATCAATGACATGGCGGGACAAATCGGCGACCATGCGCTCCGCCATCGCCTGCTGGCCTATGAACAGGCCACAAATCCCGCCCAGAAACAGGCGGGCCATATATCGACCGGCCCGGCTCAATGAAGCCCCCCGGCGAGAAAAACAGAATAGATTTCAGCCGGTCTGGACATCAGGTCAACCGCGATCTTGCCACAAACCACCAACACCATCAGCGCCAGCAGAATCCGTAACTGCTCAGCCTTTAATTTTGCCCCGACCCGCGCCCCGACCGGTGCCCCGATCACCGCCCCGACCAGCAGAACCAGCGCCAGCACCACGTCAACAGTCTGAGTATTTACCGAGTGCAGGAAGGTAACACTGGCGGTGATAAAAGTAATCTGAAACAGCGATGTTCCGATCACCACCTTGATCGGCATATTCAACAGATAAATCATCGCCGGAACCATAATAAAACCGCCGCCAACCCCCATAACCGCGGTCAAAACCCCGACCAGCCCGCCGATCGCCAACGGCATCAACAGGCTGATATACATTTTGGAGGTACGAAATCTGACCTTGAACGGCAACGCATCCACCCATGTCCGCGGGCGGCGGCTGGGTCGCGGCATATCGCCGCGCCGGTTGCGGAGCATACTGTGGACGCTTTCAATAAACATCAGGCCGCCAATCGTCCCGAGCAGCAACACATAAGCCAGCGAAATCATCAGGTCAACCTGCCCCATATCGCGCAGTAAGGCGAATATCATTGACCCGAAAAAAGACCCGATCACCCCGCCGGTAATCAGGACCGCCCCCATCTTGTAATCGATACCGCCGCGCCGGGCATGGGCCAGCGCCGCCGATACCGAGGCACCGGTAATCTGGTTGGCAACAGTCGCCACCGAAACGGCTGGCGGCACCCCGACGAAAATCAGCAATGGCGTCATCAAAAAGCCGCCACCAACGCCAAACATACCCGAGACAAAGCCTACCAGCCCGCCCATAAGCAAGAGTAAAAAAACATTAATCGAAATTTCAGCAATAGGCAGATATATCTGCATAAGTGTTATATTTCAGTCTTTTATTCAGTTTCTTGTTCAGCCTTTTATTCAGTCTTTTCTTCACTCTTTTATTCACTGTGCGACCACCGGGCGACCACCGGGAATCACCCCCGGTCTGTCTAGACTCTTCCAGATCCGCAAGTCAGGAAGAATATGGCGTGTCGCCTTCTGATTCCGGCAAATTTTAACATAAATTCCAAGTTAAATTCTAAACAGATTTAGGCATTAATGATACTTTTTTCTGATAAATATTCGGCCAGACTCCGAAAGAATCCGGCACCAAATCAGCAAAATAGAATTTTTCTTCAAACGACACATTATTTTCTTGACCTTTACGTAAAGGTAAAGTAAACTATCTTCATCAACATCATTATCTGCGCCCCGGTATTTTGGTAAAATTACCGCAAAAGCAGAGTGCTATATCAAGAGAATTTGATGACGGGCAAAACCTACAGCATTTCCGAACTTTCCGAGGAATTCGATATCACCCCCCGGACTCTGCGTTTCTATGAAGACCAGAATCTGATCACCCCGATGCGTCAGGGCCAAACCCGGATATATTCCAACAAGGACCGAACCAGACTCGCCTGGATTCTGCGGGGCAAAAGAGTCGGTTTCACCATTGCCGATATGGGCAAACTGCTGGATCTTTATTATCTTGAGGGCGGCAAGGCCAAACAACGTGAAATCGGCCTGCAAAATTGCCGCGAGAGGATCACGGTGCTTGAACGGCAGAAAAAAGATATTGATGAAACGATAAAAGAACTTAAGGACATTATCGAAATGTTTAAAAACTGGGAGCCTTACCCCGGTCAGGATAATTCAAAGATTTAATTTCAGGAGACCCAATCCATGCCGATCTATTCAGCCCCGGTAAAAGACATCCGCTTTCTTTTGCATGAGCATTTCACCCTGCAACATTATAACGCCATGCCGGCCTTTGCCGAGGCGACCCCTGATCTGGTTGACGCCATTCTGGACGAGGCGGCGAAGGTAGCGGAAAATGTCTATCAGCCGCTCAATCTTTCCGGTGATGAACAGGGCTGCCGCCTTGAAGATGGCAAGGTCATCACCCCGGATGGCTTCAAAGAGGCCTATAGTCAGTATCGTGAAGGCGGTTGGCAGGGCCTGACCGGGGATGCCAAATACGGCGGTCAGGGCTTGCCCCAGACCCTCGGGCTGGTGCTGAATGAAATTCTGGTGGCGGCCAACTGGGGATTTGCCATGTATCCCGGCCTGATCAAAGGGGCGACAGAATCCATTTATGCCTGGGGAACCGACGCCCAGAAGGAAAAATATCTGCCGAAAATGTATTCTGCCGAATGGGCCGGAACGATGAATCTGACCGAACCCCACTGCGGCACCGACCTCGGTCTGTTGCGCACCAAAGCCGAGCCACAGGATGACGGCAGCTACAGCATTACCGGCACCAAGATATTCATCTCCGCCGGGGACCATGACCTTACCGAAAATATCATCCATCTGGTGCTGGCACGTATTCCCGGCGGCCCAAGCGGGGTCAAGGGCATCAGCCTGTTTATCGTCCCGCGCAATGTCATCAATGATGACGGCAGTATCGGCGCAAACAACAACGTAAGCTGTGGCTCACTGGAAGAAAAAATGGGTATTCATTCCAACGCCACCTGCGTGATGAATTATGACGGCGCCACCGGTTATCTTCTCGGCGCGGAACATAAGGGCATGAAGGCGATGTTCACCATGATGAACGAGGCCCGGCTCGGGGTCGCCATTCAGGGGCTGGCCATTGCCGAGGTTGCCCAGCAGAATGCGGTCGCCTATGCCAATGACCGCCTGCAGGGCCGCGCCCTGACCGGGCCGAAAAATCCCGATGGCCCGGCGGACCCGATTATGGTTCATCCTGATGTCCGGCGGATGCTGATGACCAACCGCGCCTTTATTGAGGGCGCGCGCGCGATGTCAATCTGGGCCGGTATTCTGGTTGACACCACCCGTCAGCACCCGGACGAGGGCGAACGGGAGCGGGCGGAACAACTGCTGGCGCTGATTACCCCGGTGCTGAAATCCTACCTGACCGATCAGGGGGTTGAGGCCGCAAGCCGCGCATTACAGTGTTTCGGCGGTCATGGCTATATCCGCGAATGGGGCATGGAACAATTCCTGCGTGATGAATTATGACGGCGCCACCGGTTATCTTCTCGGCGCGGAACATAAGGGCATGAAGGC
>JAADGA010000001.1:11206-20330 GCA_013152615.1 Alphaproteobacteria bacterium | reverse complement strand
TTTCAATTATTGTGGCGTGCATGATTATTTTTGTTGCCTATGAAGGCTTTGAATTAATTGCCAATGGTGCGGAGGATATTAAAAATCCGCAATCCAATTTACCCCGGGCCTTTTACAGCTCGGTCATACTGGTAGTGCTGTTATATATTCTTATTGCCGTTATCACCGTTGGCACGGTACCGGAGGACCAACTGCTGACGGCAAAAGACTACGCCCTTGCGGTTGCCGCCAGACCTGCACTGGGGCAGACCGGCTTTGTCATCGTTTCGATCGCGGCGTTACTGGCAACTTTTTCCGCCATAAATGCCACCATTTACGGCAACTCCCGGCTGGGATATATTCTGGCTATGGAAGGGGAACTGCCGGAAATTATGGATGAGGAAAAACGCAATATCCCGATTATGGGCGTTTTGATTACTGTTATTCTCAGCCTGATTTTGGCGAACTCAATTGATTTAGCCGAAATAGCCATTATCGGCAGTGCCAGCTTTCTGCTGATCTTTTTCATCGTTAATGTAGGGGCCTGTAAATTACGCGAGGACATAAATGCCCGCAAGGGCATTACCGCGACCGCCAGTGTGGTGAGCGCGGTGGCTCTAATAACATTGCTGGTCCATACTTTTTCATATGATTCCCGGGCAATAGCAATATTTTTCTCTTTTATCGGCATCTCTCTTGTCTTTGAAACAAGCTATGGCAGGCTGGTCCGGAAACATATGTTCCACCGGCCATATAAGGTCAAGCCCGACCGGTAATATCAGGCTGGTAATCAGACCGGAGAATATCAGCCCGGGAAACCCTTAATGAATGCCGTGCATACCTCTTTTCAGCAAGGGCGACAAGAGGGCCAGAGTAAGAGCGATCCCGAGCGCCAGCAAGCCAACATCCCAATAAATATCCATCGTCTTTTCCAGAGCCTGAGCGCCACTCTCCCCCTTGCCGGAACTGGTCAGTTCGGCAATCTGACCGGCAAGGTAATTGGCCGCAGACGACGCCAGAAACCAGGTTCCCATCATAAATCCAACCATTTTGGCAACCGATAATTTGGTCACCATCGACAGCCCGACCGGCGACAGACATAATTCACCGGTGGTATGGAGCAAATAGAGGAAAACAATCCAGATCAGGGCAATTTTACCGTCGGCACCAACGTGATTTGCGCCGTAAACCAGCACCATAAAGCCGAGGCCAACCTGAGCAATACCGAGCGCAAACTTGATCGGGGTATTCGGTTCCCAGCCTCGCCGCGCCAGAAAAACCCATAAAATGGCGAAAAACGGTGCCAGAATAAATATGAACAAGGCATTCAGGGACTGCAACTGCGCTGCCTGTATGGTTATGCCCAGAACCACCCGGTCGACACTCCGGTCTGCCAGCAGGTTCAGGGAACTGCCCGCCTGTTCAAACAGGGCCCAGAAAATAACCGACATGAAGATCAAAAAGGACGCCACCAGCATTCTGTCACGGTCGGCGGGATCACATTTAATGAAAGAATAGGCCATAATAACCGCCAGAACCAAGGCCCCGAATCCCCCCAGTATATCGCCGACCAAAGCCTGATATTGCACCAGTTTCCAAAAAACGATCACCCCGCCAATGGCACCAATATAAATAATAACCTCACGGCTTAACCCGGCAAATATTTTTTCTCTTAATATCTCGGGATGTTTGGGTTCGGCATGACCTTCGAGATGAGCCTGCCCCCTGAGGAAAACGATTAATCCGAACAGCATACCAACACCGGCGGCACCAAATCCGGCCCACCAGCCAACCGTCTGGCCAAGATAACCACAAAGAAGGGCGGCGACAAAAGAGCCCAGATTAATCCCCATATAAAAGATGGTAAATCCGCTGTCACGCTTGGGATCATCCCGTTCATACAACGCCCCGACAATGGTAGAGATATTGGCCTTGAGAAAGCCAACGCCGGTAATAATCAGGCCGAGCGATAAATAAAATATCTGGAGAAAGAAATTATTGCGCACCACCGTACTGACCCCGTCAACAACGGTTATGGTGGCCGGCAAGCCCTCAATCGCCATGCCCAAATGACCAAGAACCAGCAATATTGCGCCGAGCGTCACCGCCTTGCGCGACCCCAGATAACGGTCCGCCAGCGCCCCGCCCAATACCGGTGCCAGATAGACCAGCGCAGTATAGGCACCGTAAATAGCATAGCTTTTTTCATCGGAAAACAGAAAATGCTCGGTTAAATAAAAGATTAACAGCCCCCGCATGCCGTAATAACTGAACCGTTCCCACATTTCGGTGAGGAACAGAATATAAAGCCCCTTTGGATGGCCCAGAAACTCTCTGGATTTACCGTTTCGCTTGATCGCTGTTGCAGACATACACGTCCCCTTGACTTGAATTACATGGTTTTTATAGTTTGTTTTAAACCGGGGCAGTCTGGCAGAAAAGATACCGCCTGTCACCTCCAGACAGACTTTGAATAAAAAAACGTAGAATCTTCCTCTCAACAGGCGTTTATAAAAATATTATTCACGCTCTGGGTGGTAACAGGCTTTCCAGATGGGACAGATAAACCGCAAAGGCCTTTCGGCCATCGTCAGTCAGGCGGCATAATGTCTGCGGTCTGTTGGCGCTAAAGCGTTTGGTAACCTCCAGATAACCGGCATCCTCCAGTTTGCGGATGTGGATTGACAGGTTACCATCCGACGCCTTAACCAGTTTTTTAAGATGGGAAAAATCCACCCCGGTGTCCGGCGGGTCGGTTTCTTCATCATGACTGGCGAGCGCTGCCATGATCGTCAGCCGAACCCGCCCGTGGATGATGTCATTAATCTCTCTATGATCAAAATTTGTCACCGAATCCCCCTATGCCCGGTCATTCTTTGCCAGCGCCATAAGTTTAAATCCGGGGATGGCCAGCAGGCCGAAATCAAGCAGGGCAATAATCAACAATAAATAGTCGTTGGCGAAAGGTTTCACAATGAATAAAACCACCGCCGCCCACCAGCCAAAAGCCACCAGACGCAGCCATTTGATCCCGGTGCTGTAGGATGCGCCGTAAAAGGCAATGGCCATGACAAGGGAAATGACTGCGAGAATATCGACCCCCATATGCTTCAGGGTGCCAAGCATTATGGCGGCGATATTAGCCAGAAAGAAAATAAAGATGCTGATCCCGACAGCAGTAAAAAGATTGGCCGTTACCAGTTCATTGCCGCACGGCGTTCCGGATTGCCGGGCCAGACTGCGACTTTTCAGAATAGTGTAAGCCGTACCGACAACCACGAATAACAGCCATAGATAGGGCATATAGGCGAGAGGGAAAATTCCGGTGAGCGCCAGATACTGGAAAAGGGTAACAAGCGCGCTCATAGTGCCCCAAACCGCAAGAAATGGCCCGCTTTGGGTTGTTTGCCGACGAGCCTTTTCCATAACACTACGGATAAAGGCGAGATTTTCTTCGGCGGTAAAATGTTGTTCGGTCATCGATTAAAGTCCTTTTGCTGAATATTAAGCTCCAATTTTTAACTCTGGTTTTAAACTCCAGTTTTAAATTCCAGTTTTAAATTCTGATTTTTAACCCTGATTTTAAACTCCAGTTTTAAACTCCAGTTTTAAATTCCAGTTTTAAATTTTGGGCCATAGCGTCACATTTCCATCCCGGAACGGTACGACTCACTGGCGTATTCTTTATTACATAAATAACTTTGTTTTCCAAAGTAATTTTATTTCCAAATATCTTTAAGGAATTATATCCGGGTGAAATCAGCTGTTTACAGCCCGCTAAAAGCGCCATATAACAAAGAAAATATCGCGCTCTGAGGATGTGAAATATGATTAAAATCAGCCATAATTTCGACGCCGGTAATATTGAGGTTGTCACCGCAGAAAACAGCGGCAATATCAGGCTGCGCATTCGCAAGGATCATCAATCGGATTTTTACCAGTGGTTCTGTTTCCGCCTGACCGGCGGGCGCGGACAGCTATGTGCGATGACGATTGAAAATGCCGCTGGTGCCGCCTATCCCGAGGGCTGGACAGATTATCAGGCCTGTGCCTCCTATGACCGCGAACACTGGTTTCGCGTCAGCACGGTTTTTCATGACGGCGAAATCACCCTTCAGCATATCCCGGAATCAGACAGCATTTATTATGCCTATTTTGCCCCCTACAGCATGGAACGGCATCACAGTCTGGTATCTCAGGCGGCCGCCGATGAAAAGGTCAGACTTCAGGTGATCGGCGAAACCCTTGATGGGCAGGATATTGATCTGCTGACCATCGGTGACATGGCGGTGGGCAAAAAGGTTATCTGGATTATCGCCCGTCAGCATCCGGGGGAAACCATGGCCGAATGGCTGGTCGAAGGTCTGCTTGAGCGGCTGCTTGATGATGAGGACGCGCTCAGCCACAGCCTGCTCAACAAGGCGGTGTTTTATGTTGTCCCCAATATGAATCCTGATGGCAGCCGTCGCGGTCATCTGCGCACTAACGCCTGTGGTGCCAACCTCAACCGCGAATGGCAAAATCCGTCCCTTGAGCATAGCCCGGAGGTTTTCCACGTTCGGGGAAAAATGGATGAAACCGGCATTGATCTGGTGCTTGATGTTCACGGCGATGAGACACTGCCCCATAATTTTATCGCCTGTTTTGAGGGCATTACGGACCCGGATATGGCCCGGCTTGACCTTGCCTATGGCTATCAACGGCAGTTGATGCAGGCCAACCCGGATTTTCAGATGACACAGGGCTATCCAAAGGAAGCCTCCGGCACTGCCAATATGACCATCGGCACCAATCAGCTCGCCCAGCGTTTTCAGGCGGTCGCCATGACCCTTGAAATGCCGTTCAAGGATACGCTGGAAAATCCGGATTCGGAGCATGGCTGGTCGCCGGAACGCTGCCGCAAACTGGGCCGGTCAAATCTGGACGCGCTCGCCAGTATCATCGACCGGCTTTAGGGTCAGGCCCCAGAGTCAGGCCTCAGAGTCAGGACCCAGGGTCAGGCCCCAGAGTCAGGACCTAATCAGCGGGCCGCCGCCAGAATGGCCTCAAGATCAAGATGGCTTTCCAGATGGTCCGCCAACTGGTCCAGCGCCCTTTGCACCTCGCCGTCATAATTGATCCCGGACCCCGGTCGCTGATGAAAATCACCAAGAAAGGCTGAGCGGAAATCATCATCGGCGAACAGGCCGTGGAGATAGCAGCCCATGACCCGCCCGTCCGCGGATATGGCACCATCCGGCCCGTGAGCAAGATCGAGCAGCGGTCGTGCGCAAGCGGCCCCTTCGGTCCGGCCCATATGCATCTCATACCCGCTGACCGGTTTATTCAAGGGGCGATATATGCCCGCAACCTGTTCCAGTCTTTTAGCCGCGGCAAGCCGGGTTTCCACCGCCAGCAGCCCGAGGCCATCAACGGATTTCACCGAGCCCTCCACCCCGGCCTGATCAAACAGTTTCCGTCCCAGCATCTGATAGCCGCCGCAGATACCGAGAATCCGCCCGCCCTGGCGATAATGGCTGAGAATATCAATGTCCCATCCCTGCGCCCGCATGAACAGCATATCGGCAATGGTCGATTTTGTTCCCGGAATGATGATCAGGTCCGCCGACCCCGGAATCACCCGGCCCGGCACCACCATATCAAGGAAAACATCTTCCTCCGCCTTTAACGGATCAAAATCATCAAAATTCGCAATGCGCGACAACATCGGCACGGCAATATGTATTTGCCCGGCCCTGTCCTCCGGCGCGACCGACAAGGCAACCGCATCTTCCGCTGGCAGTTTTGCCACCACCGGCAGGAACGGTACCACCCCGAAAGAGCGCCAGCCTGATATATTTTCGATAATTTTCAACCCGTCATCAAACAGGCTGATATCGCCACGGAATTTATTAATCAGGAAACCGGCAATCATTTCGCGGTCTTCGCCCTCAAGCAGGGTTTCGGTACCAACGATGCTGGCAATGACACCACCGCGGTCAATATCGCCGATCAGCACCACCGGACAATTCGCCGCAACGGCAAAACCCATATTGGCGATATCATGCCGACGCAGATTCACTTCGGCCGGGCTGCCCGCCCCCTCGACAATCACCAGATCAGCCTCTGCTTTCAGAATAGCAAAACTATGCAGCACCGCCCCAAGCAGGTTTTTGCGCGCACCCTGATACTCCCGCGCCATACAGCTGCCCGCGACCCTGCCATGAACCACAACCTGTGCGCCTTGATCTGATTGCGGTTTCAGCAGCACCGGATTCATATGAACGGTGGGAGCAACACCGCAGGCCAGCGCCTGTAGCCACTGGGCGCGGCCAATTTCACCACCGTCCGCTGTCACTGCGGCATTATTGGACATATTCTGTGGCTTGAACGGCAGGACTTTTAGCCCGCGGCGGCTGAACGCCCGGCACAGACCGGCGACAATCAGCGACTTGCCGACATCGGACCCGGTACCCTGAAACATAATCGATTTGGCCATAAGATAAAATCATCCCGGTTAAATAGGTCGGACAGGGGCTCTTACTCTCAAAGTGTGCCCGACCAGCCGCCATCAACGGTCAGGGTGATACCGGTGACATAACTGCCGGCGCGGCTCGACAGATATATCGCGGCGGCGGCCATGTCCTGCGCTTCGCCAATGCGGCCTAACGGAATTTGATCAAGCATCATCTGTTTATGTTTTTTCAGGATGACTTTGGTCATGTCACTGGGGAAGGCCCCCGGCGCGATGGCATTGACCGTAATCCGCTCACGCGCCAGCCGTTTTGCCAGCACTTTAGTCATATGAATAACCGCGGCCTTGCTGGCAGAATAGCTGTAGGTTTCAAAGTCCGGTACCGACAGACCGTCAACGGAAGCGATATTGATAATCCGGGCAAGGCTATCCCCGGACGCAGATTTACGCAGCAGGGGCAGGAATTTCTGGGTCAGAAAGAACATACTTTTCAGGTTGATATCCATCACCTTGTCCCAGCCGCTTTCCGGGAAATCGTCAATTGGGGCCGCCCATACCGCCCCGGCATTATTGACCAGAATATCAATCTTCTGCTCCCGGGCCGAGAGGTCATCAACGAATTTTTCAATACCCTTCAGCGTAGATAAATCCGCTTTCAAGGCAATGGCCGCCCCGGCTTGTGGCTGGGTCCCCGAGCGCGAACAGACATAGGTCCTGGCCCCGTTTTCAACAAAGCCGCGGGCGATCATCGCCCCGATGCCGCGTGAGCCGCCGGTAACCACCGCGATCTTGCCGGAAATATTGAACAGGTTTTTCATGACGCGTCCGCCTGATTTTCCGGCAGTGCCTGAATGAAGGCCTCAAGCCGGTTACAGTTATCGGTAATGCGAGTGATATTGGGAAAATCCGTCAGCGGACACTTGAACCGCCGGGCATTATAAACCTGCGGCACCAGACACAGATCGGCAAAGGTCACCTTGTCCCCGTGACAGAAATCGCCTGAGCCAGCGTCCTTGAGCAGGGTCTCTATCGCCCTGAAGCCCGCAATAATCCAGTGATGATACCAGGCGGTTTTCTGGTCAGCGCTGACCTCAAATATGCCGGTGATATATTTCAGCACCCGCAGATTATCCAGCGGATGAATGTCACAGGCGATAATCCCGGCAAGCTGGCGCACCCGCGCCCGGCCCGCACCATCACTTGGCAGTAGCGCCGGTTCGGGATAAGTCTCCTCCAGATATTCCAGTATCGCCAGTGATTGCCCGATCGCGACGGTGCCATCCGTTAAATACGGCACGAACCCCTGTGGATTCTTGTCCAGATAGCTTGCCGCCTTATTATCGCCAGCGAGCAGCGATAGCGGAATAGCGGTATACTCCAGTCGCTTGATATTCAATGCCGCCCTGACCCGGTAGGCGGCAGATGATCTGAAATAGCCGTAAAGGTCCAAAATCCCACTCCTATGGTTTATATTGCGTCACTAATTGATTGATTCGGCCAAAAATTGTTCTGCCGTCCGGATCGACCATATCAATTTCAATCCGGTCGCCAAAGCTCATAAACGGGGTCGTCGCCTTGCCGTCGGCAATAATTTCGAGACAACGCACCTCCGCCAGACAGCAGGAGCCATCCTTCGAGCCCTTGTTGGACACGGTGCCGGAACCGACGACCGTGCCCGCCATCAGTGAGCGCGATTTGGCGGCATGGGCAATCAATTGAGTGAAATCAAACACCATATCGACACCGGCGTTGGGACTGCCTATTTTGCGGCCATTGAGAATGGTATGGAGCGGCAGATGAATTTTGGTGCCGTCCCATGCCGCGCCCACTTCATCCGGGGTGACGAATACCGGCGAAAAGGAGGTCCACGGCTTTGACTGATAAAAGCCGAATTGTTTGGCAAGCTCGCCCGGGATCAGATTGCGCAGCGAAACATCATTCAAAATCGCCAGCAGCTTGATATGGCCAGCGGCATTTTCGGCACTGATTCCGGCGGGAACATCATCGGTGATCACGGCGACCTCGGCCTCAAAATCAATGCCCCAGTCTTCGTTCTCCACCTCAATATCATCACAGGCCCCGATAAAGGCATCGGACGCCCCCATATAAACCAGCGGGTCGGACCAGAAGCTTTGCGGCAGTTCCGCCCCGCGTGCCTTGCGCACCAGCTCGACATGGGTAACGTAAGCACTGCCGTCTACCCAGTGATAACTTCGCGGCAGCGGCGCCGCACACGCCGCCGGATCAAACGGCATGGCATCAAGCCGGCCCGCCGTGAGGTCATCATAAAGGCTGCGTAATTTACCTTCGGTTTCGGCCCAGTTATCCAGTGCCGCCTGCATGGTCGGGGCGACCCTACCGGCTAAAACACAGCTTTCGAGATTTTTTGACACCACGACCAGCTTGCCGTCACGTCCAGATTTTAAAGAGGCTAATTTCATTGATATAATCCATCCTGTTGCCTATCATCTCAGATCAGGCTTTATTTTCAAACTTTAATAATATAATTATAGTTACAAATGAAACTTATTTCAAGAAATTAAAGTTATTAAGGAATATATATTATGTCGGGCGATGCGCTGGTTCTGGAAAAATTTTTGCCCTACCGGTTGTCATATCTGACCAATATCATCAGCCGAACGCTGGCCGGGCTTTACAGCGAACCCTTCGGAATTACACCGCATGAGTGGA
>JAADGA010000001.1:0-11131 GCA_013152615.1 Alphaproteobacteria bacterium | reverse complement strand
TGGACAAGGTCGCCGTCAGCCGGGCGCTTCGGGGATTATGCCATAAAGGCCTGATTGACAGAAAAATTTCCCGCCGTGACCGCCGCTGCTCCATATTGACGGTAACCGCAGAGGGCGAAAAAATATATCATCAGATAGAACCGCTGGTAACCGGGTATGAAAAATCCCTGCTGGCCGTCTTGACACCGGAAGAATTATCCGAGCTCGACCACTTGCTTGACAAGCTGACCGAGCAGGCCACCGCCCGGGAATAATTCAGCCCTCACTCTCATGGACGCAGCGGTCGATAATGTCGGAATTCTGCGGAAAATACTGGTCAAACAGGGTGGCAATCGCCCGCAGATAGGGCTGCCCCGCCGCGGTGATGCGGTAAAGTGATCCCGTCACATCCATATATCCGGCCGCAACCAACTGCGCAAGGTCAGCCTGTTCCCGGCTGAAATCAACCTCAAGCCCGTGTTTTTTGGCAATCGCCGCGGGATCAACGGCAAAATAACACATCAGGGTTGAGATAACCTCCCGATACATCAGGTCAAGCGCGTCAACCTTCAGCCCGCGCCGCGCCGGAATTTCACCCCGGCCCACCATATCCGAATAGGCTCTCAGGTCAGGGCTGTTCTGGGCATAGCCGCCGGGCAGAGAGCCGATAGCCGAGGCCCCGAAGCCAATCATTGTTGTCGCCTGATCCGCGGTATAGCCCTGAAAATTCCTTTTTAACCGACCCTGCTCGCGGGCCACAAGCAGACTGTCACCGGGCAGGGCAAAATGATCAAGCCCGATGGCAATATAGCCAAATTGCTGTAATTTTTTGCTGGCAAGGTCAAACATCGCCTGCCGTTCCGCCTGTTCCGGCAGGTGATGACGATCCATCATCTGCTGGTGCTTTTTCAGCCACGGCACATGGGCATAACCGAACAGGGCGATCCGCGACGGCCTGAATTCATTGGTCTTGATCACGGTTTCTTCAATGGTGTCCACGGTCTGGCGCGGCATGCCGTAAATCAGGTCAAAATTAATATTGACGATGCCCGCCTGTTTGAACCAGCGCAGGTTTTCGGCGACCAGCGCCTCGGACTGAACCCGGTTTATCGCCTCCTGCACATGGATGTTAAAATCCTGAATACCGAGGCTGACCCGGTTCACGCCGCCCATGGCATAGGCGTTGACCTTGTCCTCTGAACAGGTGCGCGGATCAATCTCAACCGCAATTTCCGCATCCGGCAGAATTTCGAAATTAGTCCGCACCAGCGCCATCAGATCAGAAAAGGCCGCCGCCGAAATGATCGTCGGTGAGCCGCCACCAAAATGAATATGGCTGATTTTTCTGCGGCCGGTAACCGCGCCGATCAGGCTGATTTCCTGCCGCAACAGCTCAAGATAACGCTGAACCGGGCTGGGATTATTGGAAATTTTGGTAAAACAGCCACAGAACCAGCATAATTTTTCACAAAAAGGAATATGGAAATACAGGCTGATCGGAGAATCATCCGGTAAACTACACAGCCATTCCCGGTAGAGCGCCGGGTCGAGCGCGTTAAATTCCAGCGCCGTCGGATAGCTGGTATAGCGCGGCAGGCGCCGTGGCTTTGCGGTGGGGGCGGGCCTGTTCTGATCTGCGGAATTGTCCTGACCTGCGGATTTATTCTGATCTGCGGGCCTACCCTGATCTGCGAAATTATTCTGATCTGTTGTCATCGGAGTCGTCACTGTTACATGAAGGCCTTATAGGCCATAAGGGTGAAGGTATCCTTGATCCCGGGGATGGTTTGCACCCGGTCATTGATATAGCGACCGATATCTTCGTCTTCCTCGAGATGAAGCTTGATCATCAGGTCAAATGCCCCGGAAACCGAATAAACCTCTTCAGTTTCCGGTAAATTGTCGACAATATGCTCGGCAACCTGATAAACCTTGCCAAGGTCACATTTAATCTGTACGAAAATATTTTTCATCTCTATGATCCTGATATCGTAGCTTCACCCGGGAAATTACAGACTTATGCCGCGCTTCACAACAGAAATAATCGTTCGCTTCAATCATGTCGACCCCGCGGGCATCGTTTATTACCCGCGATATTATGAAATGATCAATCAGGCCAGCGAGATCTGGTTTGAGGACGGACTGGATTATCCCTATCCCAAAATGTTTTCGGATGGCTGGGCGGTGCCAATGGCCCATCTCGAAAGCAGCTTCCGCAATCCGAGCTATCTCAATGACCGGCTGACCTTTGCCATTGGCATCACCCGCATCGGCCGCAGCCGCATTGACCTGTCAATCATCACCCGCTGCAAGGAGGAAATCCGTTTCCTCACCCGTCAGAGCATCGTCTGGGTCCAGCATAAAAAGATTAAATCGGCACCGATTCCAACCGCTATCCGGGAAAAGATGGAACGCTATCTGATTGGCGATGACGAGGATATTTCTTTCTGACGCAGGATAAACCGTTGAATTTTTCCGGTTTCGGTTTTGGGCAAATTGTTGATAAATTCGATGGCGCGCGGATATTTATAGGGGGCGATGGTATTTTTAACAAAATTCTGAAGCTCGGTGATCAGCGTGTCACTTGCATTATATCCCGCTGACAGCACGATAAAGGCCTTGACAATCTGGCCACGGGCCTCGTCCGGTGACGCCACCACCGCACAGTCGGCAACGGCCGGATGATCCATCAGCGCCTGTTCGACCTCCGGTCCGCCGATATTATACCCCGAAGAGACAATCATGTCATCACCGCGGGCCTGAAACCAGAAATAACCATCCTCATCCATCCGGTAGACATCCCCGGTAATATTCCAGCCCTTTCTCACATATGTTGACTGGCGGTCATCCGCAAGATATTTGCATCCGGTCGGCCCCCTGACCGCGAGCCACCCGGTCTTGCCAGCGGGCAGGGGTATATCATTGTCATCCACGATACAGGCCTGATAACCCGCAACCACCTTTCCGGTGGCCCCGGGGCGGATATCATCCCCCATCGCCGAGATAAAGATATGAATCATCTCGGTCGCCCCGATGCCGTCAATCAATTTAAGGCCGGTGGCTTTCTGCCACGCGCGAAAGGTTGGCAGCGGCAAATGTTCCCCGGCGGACACACAGGCCCGCAGGCACGACAGGTCATAGGCCGCGACATGGCCGAGCATCGCCCGATAGGCGGTCGGCGCGGTAAAGCAGAAGCTCGCCCGGAAACCGGCAATCGCTTCAAGATAATCTTCGGCGGCCCCGGTCTCCAGCAGAACCACCGTCGCCCCGGCATGCAGCGGAAAGGCGAGCAACGCCCCAAGACCAAAGGTAAAGGCCAGCGGCGGGCTGCCAATGATGACATCATCCGCAGTTATGCCGAGCAGACGGTCACCGACACAATGGCACATCGACATAATGTCCCGGTGAAAATGCACCGTGCCTTTGGGGGTGCCGGTGGTGCCGCTGGTGAAAGCAATGATCGCACTGTCCGTCGCCGCCGTATCAACCGCAGCAAACACCCCGGGCTTGCCGGTCATGCGGTCTTTCAGGTCGGAGAAATAGCGGATATTTGTCAGCACCGGCGCGGATTTTCCTGCCGCCTCAAGCTCCTGCCTCAAACGGTCATCACACAGGGCAAAGGCGATTTCCGCCTTGGTTATTACCGGGATCAAATCCCGCGCCCTGAGCAGCGGCATCGTCGATACCGCAATGCCTCCGGCCTTCAGCACCGCCAGCCAGCACGCCACCATCATCGGATTATTGGCCGAGCGCAATAGCACCCGGTTACCGGTTTTCAGCCCCATATCCGCCACCAGAATATGGGCTATCTGACTGGATTTCTCATATAATTCACGATAAGTCCAGCGCTCGGACGGGGAGCAGACGGCAATCCTGTCCCCGCGCCCGCCAGCAATATTATGATCAAGCAAAGCCACCGCCGCATTCAGCCGTGGGGGCAGTTCCAGCTCCGGCAGGGCAAAGATAAAGTCGGGCAAGGCCGCCGCCACCGGCATATTATCCGCGACAAAATGATCCTCGTAAGCTGTCAAATCAGGCATATCCCTCTCCCGTATCCCGGATAATAGCGCCATTATTATTTGATATCATTGATCCAGTTGGTAGGGGATCAGGGCCTGTCCGGCGATGATTATTTTCTGGACTTCCGAAGCCCCCTCGTAAATGCGCAGGCTGCGGATCTCACGATAAAGCCTTTCGACAGTCTCGCCAAAAACCACGCCCTGCCCGCCAAAAATCTGAATGGCATCATCAATGATCTTCTGCGCCGCCTCGGTGGCATATAGCTTGGCCATCGCCGCCTCGCGGGTGACGCGTTCGGCGACACAATCCTTGACCCAGGCCGCCCGGTATATCAGCAGAGCGCTGGCATCAATGGCGAGCGCCATATCACCGAGCTTGGCCTGAATGATCTGCAGGTTCGTCATCGGTGCGCCGAAAATATGACGCCGGGTCGCGCGCGTCATCGCCTGATCCATGGCACAGCGGGCAAAGCCGAGCGCTGCCGCCCCGACGGTGGTGCGGAAAATATCCAGCGTCGCCATCGCATATTTAAAGCCGCGCCCGGCTTCGCCAATGCGGGCGGATTTTGGCACCCGGCAGTTATTGAAAGTGAGTTTTGCCAGCGGATGCGGCGCGGTAACCTCTATTTTTTCCGCTATTGTGAGACCGGGGGTCGCCGCATCGACGATAATGGCCGAGATGCCTTTTGAGCCTGAACTGCCCTGTTGCCGGGCAAAGACCGTATAATAATCAGCAATGCCGCCATTGGAGATCCAGGTCTTGCAGCCGGTGAGAACCAGATCGTCGCCGTCTTCGTGAAACCAGGTTGACAGGGCGGCAACATCGGAGCCGGCATCCGGCTCGGACAGGGCAAAGGCCGCAATCTTCTCGCCGCGCCCCACCGCCGTCAGATAATTTTGTTTCTGCGCCTTGGAACCAAACAGCGACAGGGTGCCACTGCCAAGCCCCTGCATGGCAAAAGCAAAATCGGCCAGACCATCATAACGGGCCAGCGTTTCCCGGATCAGGCACAGCGAGCGCACGTCAAGCCGGTCATGGCGGCCACCATAAGCGCCCGGCACCGCATAGCGCAGCCACCCGGCATCACCCAGCTTTTTCACCAGCATGCGGCAGCTGTCATCGGCATCCGCCCGCTTATGAGAAATATTGGTGAGATTTTCCGCACACCATGAGTCCAGTTCACCGGCAAGTTTTTTATGGTCGGCAGCCAGAAAGGGCCAGTCGAGATAGCTCTGATCCATCTTAATCCCCCTTGAAATCGGGCTTTTCTTTGGCAACAAAGGCGTCATAGGCCCGGCGAAAGTCTTTGGTCTGCATGCACAGGGCCTGAGTCTGGGCCTCGGCCTCAATCGCCATGTCAAGCGACATACTCCATTCCTGCGCCAGCATGGTTTTGGTCATCATATGACCGAAATTCGGGCCATCCGCCAGCCGCGTGGCATATTCCACCGCGGCTTCAAACAGCTTATTCGCCGCGACAATCCGGGTGAAATAACCCCAGCGTTCGCCCTCTTCCGCAGTCATCACCCGGCCGGTATACAGCAGATCGGCCGCCCGGCCCTGCCCGATGGCACGCGGCAGCAGCGCACAGGCCCCCATATCACAACCGGCAAGCCCGACCCGGGTAAACAGAAACGCGGTCTTGCACTCAGGGGAGGCAAAACGAATATCCGCGGCCAGTGAAACCATTGCCCCGGCACCGACACAAATGCCATCGGTGGCGGCAATAACCGGCACCTTGCAGTTAATCATCGCTTTCACCAGATCACCGGTCATGCGGGTGAAATCCAGCAGCCCTTTCATATCCCGGTCGAGCAATGGTCCGATAATATCATGGACATCACCGCCGGAACAGAAATTGCCGCCGTTACCGGCGAACACCACCGCCTTGACATCATCGGCATAGACCAGATCGCGGAAGGTATCGCGCAGCTCGGCATATGACTCGAATGACAGCGGATTTTTGCGTTCCGGGCGGTTGAGCCGGATAATGGCGACATCCCCCCTCATCTGCCATAAAAAATGTTTCGGTTTCAAATTTGCCAGTTTCATCGGCTTAATCCTCCTGTTCCCTGTCTTGACGCGCCCGCAGCAATTTGCGTAAATGATCCATCATCTGTATCATTGAATCGAGGTCTTCATCTCCAAGCTCCGCCAGAATAGTCCCGATCCAGTCCTTGTGGCGGTCGGCCATTTCCCTGAAATCAGTGCGGCCTTTAAGGGTCAGACCAACACTGTATATCCGCCGGTCCGTCGGCAAAACCCAGCGTTTGACCAGCCCCTCTTTCTGCAATCGCTCGACAATCCCGGTGATGTTGCCGTTGGATACCAGCAGCCTTCGGGATAATTCCCCCATCGTCAGCCCCCCCGGCTGTCGGTAGAGCGCCGCCATCAGATCAAACCTCGGCAGGGTCACACCGAATTCGGAGCGGAACAACGCCCTGATTTCCTTTTCAATAAGATTTGAATTGGCGACAAGCCGCATCCACAGGCCCAGCTTTCTGGTATCGGACTGGCTATCATCATCCATACTATCCATCATTATATTATCCCTGTTATCTATTATCCCTGTTACATCACTTCTCCACCGGCGATCGCGATTGCCTGCCCCGTTATCGACGCTGAACTTTCGCGACATAACCACAGTGCCGCCGCCGCCACTTCCGCTGGCTCAATCAGACGTTTCTGCGGATTATGAATGACCAGTTCCGCAATGGCTTCGGCTTCTGTTCGCCCGGTTGCGGCGACAATATTGCGGATCGCCTCCCGGGCAATATCTGTTTCGGTAAAGCCGGGGCAGAGCGCATTCACGGTAATGCCGGTGCGTGCCATCTCCAGCGCCAGCGACCGGGTCAGGCCGAGCAGCCCGTGTTTGGCCGCGCTATAACCACAGACATAAGCATAGCCTTTCAGCGCCGCCGTACTGGCAATATTTATAATCCTGCCGGCTTTTTTGTCCAGCATTTCCGCAATAACCGCCTGAATGCACAGATAAGGCCCGATCAGATTGACATCCAGCATCGCCTGCATATGCGCCCGGTCGGTCTTGCGGAAGGGTCGCGCGGCGGCAGCCCCGGCATTATTAATCAGGATATCAACCGGTCCGTATTTGCCGGTCGCGGTGGCAAAAGCCGTGGTCACCGAATTTTCACTGGTGACATCACACTGGACCGCAATGCCGCCGCGCAGGGTTTTTGCCTTGTCTTCGAGGCGGGCCAACCCCCGGCCCATGATGGTGACATTGGCCCCGGCCATGCTCAGGACATCGGCAATGGCGGCCCCGATGCCGCGGCCACCGCCGGTGACTACCGCATGTTTTCCGGTCAATTCCATATAAAATTCCTGTTTTTAAACATAAAATCCGGTCTTAAACATAAAATCTGGCCTTAAACATTGAGCGCCATTTCCGCCGCCCGTTTCAGATTGGTTTTGAACTGATTATAGGCCGTCTGATATTGTTTCGGAATCGTAACGGCCTCGCCATGATAGTCCAGCTCCGCCGCACTGCGGATGGTCCAGTTCGGGTCCATCAAATGAGGCCGGGCCAGCATGACAAGATCCGCCCGCCCCGCGGCCAGTATACTGTTGACATGATCGGTTTCATAGATATTGCCGACCGCCATCGTCGCGACCCTGGCCTCGTTACGGATCCGGTCCGACATCGGGGTCTGGAACATGCGGCCAAACACCGGACTGGTCTGATTAAGCGGCAACGTCAGTCCGCTCGAGACATCAATGATATCCGCACCGGCATTGCCAAAGGCTCTGGCAATCAGGACCGCCTCTTCCGTGGTCACCCCTTTATCACCAATCCAGTCGGTTGAGGAAATCCGCACAGACATCGGCTTGTCTTCGGGCCAGACGGCGCGCATGGCGCTGAACACCCGCAGCGGAAAACGCAATCTGTTTTCCAGCGAGCCGCCATATTTATCTGTGCGCAAATTGCTCGCCGGGCTGATGAAAGACGACAGCAGATAGCCATGGGCCGCATGAAGTTCAATCATGTCAAACCCGGCGGCCTCGGCCCGGCGGGTAGCAGCCACAAAATCATTCAGCACCCGGGTGAAATCATCGGCATTCATTGCGCGGGGCAGCTGATTATCCTGATCCCATTTGACGGCAGACGGCGCGATCAGCGGCCAGTTGCCATCGTCCAGCGGCCTGTCATAGCCTTGCCAGGCGACTCTGGTTGAACCCTTGCGACCGGCATGACCGAGTTGCAGGGCGATTTTGGCGGTACTATGGTGATGAACATAATCCACCACCCGCGCCCATGCCGCTTGATGGTCATCATTATAGATACCGGCACAGCCGGGGGTTATCCGGGCATCGGCGGAAATATTGGTCATTTCAGTATAAATCAGCCCGGCCCCGCCCATGGCGCGCGCGCCGTAATGAACAAAATGAAAGTCATTGATCAGGCCGTCCTCCGCCGAATACATCGACATTGGCGAGACCACCACCCGGTTTTGCAAGGCCATCCCGCGTAATTTATAAGGGGTAAACATTGGCGGCACCGGTTCACTCACCGGCTTGCCGGTCGCCTTTTCGGCAAAATATTTTTCAACATTCTCCAGCCATTCCCGGTCACGCAGCCGCAGGTTTTCATGGCTGACCCGTTGGGAACGGGTGAGCAGGGCATAGGCAAACTGGGTGGGTTCATAATCCAGATAACGCTCAACATCCTCAAACCAGCCCATGGAATTACGCGCCGCATTCTGCAATTTTAGCGCTTCGAGTTCGCGTTCATCCTGATAGGTGCGCAAAGCCAGTTTCACGCTTTCACCGGAATTGAGATGACCCGCCAGACTGATGGCATCTTCAAAGCCGAGCTTGGTGCCGGAACCAATCGAAAAATGCGCGGTATGGGCCGCATCACCGATCAGCACCACATTATCCCGAACCCACTGATGACACAGCACCCGGGGAAAATTAATCCATGCCGAGCCGCGAACATGGGCCGATTTGGTCATCAGCTCATGGCCCCCGAGGTATTTCTCAAAAATCCGGCGGCAGACTTCGGCGCTTTCCGCGTGGGACATGTCTTCAAAGCCGAAGGAAGCATAGGTTTCGGGGCCACATTCAACAATGAAGGTCGAGGTATCCCGATCAAATTGATAGGCGTGAACCCAGATCCAGCCATGTTCGGTCTGTTCAAAAATAAAGGTAAAGGCATTGTCGAAGCGCTGCCGTGTCCCAAGCCAGACAAATTTGTTGGGCCGAATGTCAATATCACAGTCAAAGGCCTGCAGGTCATGATTGCGGATTTTGCTGTTAAGACCATCGGCGGCAACAATCAGGTCGGCATCGGCGAATTTCGTGGTGATGTCCGCGACCTCGAATTCAGTTTCAAATTCAAAATCAATCTTGAGATCACGCGCACGCTGATACAGAATTTGCAACAGGCGCAAGCGGCCAATACCGATAAAACCATGGCCACCGGAAGAGATAACCTCACCGCGGTAATGAACCGCGACATCATCCCAGCGGATCAGCTCCCCCACCATCATTTCCGCACTGACCGGATCATTGCGCCGCAGGTTATCCATGGTCTGATCGGAAAATACCACCCCCCAGCCAAAGGTATCATCATCGCGGTTGCGTTCATAAACCGTAATATCATGAGCGGGATTTTTCAATTTCATGGATATAGCGAGATATACCCCGGCAGGACCACCACCCAATACGACAATTTTCATCATTTCATCCTTTACATTTCAAGGTCATGAGTCGTCAAAAACAGCTCTATTTTATACCTGTTATTTATTTACCATACCAATCGGAACTATCGGAAACAAAATAAAAAAGTCTCAGAATACTATTCCCATTGAATATTTATATTGTATTATTTTATAGTTTAACTAATATAGTATCATGATATTATACCTTAATTTTTAGTTTTACAATGTTTTATTTTATGTATGAAATAATTTAATGTGGCCAGCTATTTTAAAAAAATATAATTTGGTATTGAAATACCGATTTAACCATGCTTGATTAGGCGGGAAAGTGACATGCACCATATATTACCATCCGGATGGCCGCGGCCCAAAGGATATTCAAATGGCATTATCGCCGAAGGACGGCTGTTTTTTCTGGCGGGCGTCATTGGCTGGAACATACAGGAACAGTTCGAGTCCGATGATCTGCTGGATCAGTTCCGTCAGGCACTGCTCAATATCCGGGCGATACTGGAAGCTGGCAACTGCCGCCCCGAAGATATCACCCGGATGACGTGGTATGTGACTGATATGGAAGGATACCGGACGCAAGCAAGAGAATTCGGGGCAATATATCAGGAGATAATCGGCCGGAATTTTCCGGTCATGGCCTGTATCGGCGTCTCTTCGCTGGTCGAGCGGCAGGCAAAAATAGAAATTGAGGTCACGGCGATGATCCCGTAATGATACCGCCCGATTAAAAACATAACCCCATAAAGACATAATTTAATGACGTTACGACCTGACGCTATAAGGAGACCAAAATAATGGCAAGCCCCAAATGGCCCACCTCGCCGTGGGATGACATATTACTGCTGGAAGATTTTCTGACCGAAGAAGAGCGCATGATCCGCGACGGCGCCCGGGATTTCTGTCAAAAGGAGCTGATGCCGGGAATTTTGCAGGCCAACCGCCATGAAAATTTTGACCGCAGCATCATGACCAAAATGGGCGAACTCGGCCTGCTCGGTCCGACCATTCACGGCTATGGCTGTGCGGGTGTTGGTTATGTCTCTTACGGCCTGATTGCGCGCGAGGTCGAACGGGTTGACAGTGGCTACCGCAGTGCGATGTCGGTGCAAAGCTCACTGGTGATGTTTCCAATCGATGCCTATGGCTCCGACGCCCAGAAAGAAAAATACCTGCCGAAGCTCGCCACCGGCGACTATGTCGGCTGTTTCGGCCTGACCGAACCCAATGCGGGTTCCGACCCGAGTGGCATGCAGACCCGGGCGCGGACCGTGGACGGCGGCTATAAACTCAGCGGTGCCAAAATGTGGATCACCAATTCCCCGATTGCCGATGTCATGGTGGTATGGGCCAAATGTGATGACGGCAAAGTGCGCGGCTTTATTCTGGAAAAGGGCTGGACCGGCCTGAGCGCACCGAAAATTGAGGGCAAATTCTCGCTC